>CAYHJY010000010.1:0-12741 GCA_964357135.1 uncultured Candidatus Saccharibacteria bacterium | reverse complement strand
AGGCACGTCTTCTACGTCTATGATCTTACCTTGGCCATACCAAGAATTGAACTCCTGCGCTAAATCAAGTAGGTACGAAACCACGTAGTGTGGTGCCCAGGCGCGCTGTGCCTCAGCACAAACTTCTAGAAAACGAGGGATCAATCGCTCGAGCGTCTCTGTTCCTGTTACAGGAGTATCAATGTTTGGGGCGATACCAAGACCTTTGGCTTTTTCTAATAGAGAACCCCCTCTCACTGCTGTGTACTGTAAATATGGACCACTATCCCCTTCAAAAGAAAGTGATGTGTCTGGATCAAAGTTTATATCCTTGCCAGCCTGTGTTCGTAGTATTGTAAATTTAATAGCAGCAATAGCGGTCATCTCTGCTGATTCTTTTGTCACATCTGGATTTTTTTCTTTTACTTCTTCTATTACCGCACTTACCATTCCTTCTGCTGTAGGGACACCACCTAAGCGAGACGCCATTTTTTGCCCCTTGAAGCTCATGCGACCATGATATCTATGAATACTTTTTTGAGACCAATCTGGGTGAATATGACTCATCGCATCAAAAACAACTTTAAAATGTTCTATTTGTTGATTATCAGTGACATAGATTGAAATATCTGGATTATATTTCTCAAATTTTAACGCAAGAAGACCCATATCTTTTGCTTCATATGTTGGGTTACCCTGACTATTTATAAAGACAGCGGTATTAATATCCTTTCTCTCTTCTGAGGGAATATATACCACTGCTCCCTCGCTCTTCGTAAATACCTTGGGAGTATTCTCAAGCACTATTTTTTTCCCTTCTACCCCCGCTTCACTCTCATAAACATAAGAATCAAACTGAGACCCTAGTTGTGCCACTATAGATTCAAAATATCCAATATTAACCTTTTTGCATGATTCAAAAAGGGCGAGCTCAAGGGAAGGTTTCCCCGCATATAGATTGTCAGCTATTTCTTTGACTCGATAAACAATGCTTCCGCATGGCTGTTCCTCTTCAGCTTCCTGATATCGTCTCACTCCTTCGACATATGCATCTCCTAATACAGCAACATCACTTGGTACAAATTCCTCTCCATATTTTTCAAGAAGAATATAAACCGCCTTTGCAACACCCAAAGATATATCAGAAGGAAAAGATATTGGTGTCGCCTGTGCTCCAGAAGATTTTGCGAGTCGATAAAGGGCTTCACCAACAGTATTATTCATCAAATGCCCGATGTGAAATGGTTTGAAGAGATTTGGTGAAGAGTGCTCCACCAAAATCTTTTTGCCTTTATATACTTCTGTATTCCCCCATTCACTATCCTGCGCTGTTATAAGCCATGGGATAAATACGTCTCGGTTCAAAGTGAGGTTGATGAATCCTGGACCAGCGACTTCTATCTTTTGTACTCCCTCTATATTTTGTTGTTTCAATAATTCGAGAATACTCGCGGCCACTTCAATAGGATTCTTCCCTATTTTTTTACCAGCAATAAGAGCTACATTTGTCATATAGTCTCCATGTGAAAGTTCCTTTGGGTGTTCAACAGAAAAGTCGACTTCGGGGATATCTAACTCCTTGAGCGCTGTCTTGATTCCCTGTTCTAACTTGTCATACATAATCAGGATTCTAGCATGTATACCAAATAAAAAAACCTACGCGAGGTAGGTCTTTTTATGTATAAAATACTAGTCAACAATTTCGATACCGGCACTTCGAGCAGAACCTGCAACGATCTTCATTGCTGCTTCTACATCGTTTGCATTGAGGTCAGGCATCTTTCGTTCTGCGATAGCTTGTAGCTGTGCCTTTGTGATCTTTCCTGCTTTTGAAGTACGAGCCTTTCCAGATCCTTTTGAGATACCTGCAGCCTTAAAGAGGAGGTCTGCAACTGGAGGAGTAGTCACCACAAAGTCATATGAACGATCTTCGTAGACAGTGATCTTTACTCCGAGCTTCTCGCCTTTCTGGTCTTGTGTTGCGGCATTGAACTTCTGCACAAAGTCAGAAATGTTTACCCCTGCTTGTCCGAGAGCAGGTCCTAGTGGTGGCGCTGGAGTAGCTGCACCTCCCATTGCCTGAACTTTAATCTTTTTAGTTATATTTTTAGCCATAATTTCGTGTGTTATTAAAAGTGTTTGCTAAGGTAGAAGCAATAGCGTAACAGGGTCTACTCTACCAGAGAAACCTCCTTTTGTACAGATTAACAAACAGACGTAAAGTCTCGATACGCGTGAACGGTATTACCGTTACTGTCCCTCACATAGTAGTGTCGAGTGGACTGGGCAAGACACCCTCCTCCTCCGGCAGCATACACAACAGGTGAAAGAACTGCTCTTTTTATAAGAGACAAGAACGTATTGTTTGGAGCAAGTCCGTGACTTCGGTACATATCAGGAAATTCAATTTGAACTTGGGAGGTAATATTTCCATCTTCAACATCAGTCGCGGTATACGATGGCTCTGGCCAACTTTCTTGAAGGATACCAAAAACGGTTGCGCCATTGTAGACGAATGAACCAGTATTAACGGTACTACCAACAACCAAAGGGGCTGCTAAGGTGAGAACGGGAAGGTTGTTAGTTGGAGCAGTGGTGCGTGTTGCAGTCGCGCAGGTTTTTGCCCCGGTTGTTTGAAATTGCCCAGCTACTTCTTTGGCAGTAGCATTACCATACGAATCAACACAATAGTATCCTCCCTTTTTTAGAGGAAAAAGAATAGCGTAGTCAGTAGCAGTAACACTGTAGTCATATGCTCCGAGTGCTGCCCCTGACGGAACACCGTATTTTGCAGCGAGCGTAGAAAGTGCCGACGTAGCACCAACAGCAGTGAATGCTGCTTGATAGTCCACCACGCCAGGAGCTATCTCCTGCCCTTCTGCTTTCAGTGCTATTTCTGCAACCACTTTTTTTGTTTCAGCATCAACTGCTTTTTCTTTTGAAGATCTAATAGAGACCAAAACAACAGCAAGCAATAGAGCGATAATCCCTATGCTAATAAGTAGCTCAATGAGGGTAAATCCTTTTTGTTTAATCATGTAAACAATTGTACTACAAAAAACCAGTGCCCAAGAAAAAAACCCTTCTTTCGAAGGGTTTTTTGTTTTATAACTTCTTAACCTGTAAAAAGTCGAGCTCAACAGGTGTTTCTCGCCCGAAGAGAGAAACCATAACCTTGACCTTGCCTCGCTCTTGATCAACTTCGCTGACTGCTCCTTCAAGTTCCTTGAACGGACCATCGTTAATGATGATAGTTTCGCCGATAGCAAGATCAATATTATGCTTAGCTGTTTGATCATCATTCATCTGACCGAGTAGATAGTCTATCTCTTTTTGAGTGAGCGGTACTGGTGTTACACCTGCACCAACGAACCCTGTTACCCGAGGAGTATTTCGAACCACATACCATGAATCATCGTCCACAATCATATCTACGAGCACGTATCCCGGGTACACCTTTTCTTCTACCTCCACACGCTTCCCTCCTTTTATTTTAATTTTCTTTTCAGTTGGAACTACAACGTTGAAGATTTTATCTCCCACACCCAAGCTTTCAATACGCTGTTTAAGATTACGAAGTACTGCACTTTCATATCCTGAGTAAGTGTGAATCGCGTACCAGTGTCGTACCCCTGTTTGTTCTTGTTTTGACATAGATTTAATAAATAAGACTTCGAAGACCTGCTTGGAAAAGCGTATCAAACGCACCAAGAAGGTAGCCAAGTGCTAGTGAAAAAATAATAACGACCACTGTGTAAATAAAGAGACGTCGGCGTGTTGGCCAAGACACCTGCTTCATTTCTCCTTTTGTTTCTCGTAGAAATTGTGTGATTTTCATATAATTGTTCGGTTACTAAAAAACGCCCCGGAAGGCATTACCATTTGATAATACCTTACGAGACGTTTTTGGTCAAGCTATCGTATTTCGTAGACAATAGTCACGTTTGAAGTCACTTTTTGCTCTCCTACGGGGATTTGAGGAGTAGCCTGGTTCATATCCATAGCGCCAACCATTTCGGTCTTTGCGTACAGAGGCATTGGATAACCACCACTGTTTTCAGAGAAAGAAACGATGCGTACTATTTTTACCCCAAGACTTTTGGCGAGCTTATCTGCTTCAGATTTTGCGTCATCGATAGCAGCGTCACGAGCTTCCCGTGCGATCATTTTGTCATCCTCGAAACCAAAACTCGGACCAGACATGTCTGTTACAGTATTTGTTGCGAGTATGGCAAGTACTGATTCTACCGACTCTAAGTTTTTAATATTTACTGTTATAGAGTGAGCTACCTCATACCCACGAAGTGTTGGGTTAGATGGTGGGCAATAACTACTGTAGCAACGAGCTTGGTTGTAATCATACTGTGGGTATGAAGTATAGCTGTCAGTCTTTATGTATTTTTCCTCTATGCCTTTAGCGATAAGCTCAGTTTTGATTTTCCCTATCTTTGCACTGACTTCGTCTTGTGCCTCTTTTAGTACTTTCTTTTCTGTGCGGACAGAAAATGATACTTTAGCCGTATCTGGAGACTTATTTACTTCCCCTGTTCCAGAAACAGTAATAGTGTTGGTGGCATTAAGCCCTGAACCGACAAGCTTGCTTTCACGAAGTGTCTTAATGGTAGTCGCGAGCAAAAAGAGTCCAAGTAAAATACTAATAACGAGAACGAGTTTTTGGTTTTTTTCTATAAATGTTTGCATGTGCCTAGTATACCCTTATTTATTCATCACGTCGCTGACTACCACCCCGTCACGGAGCTCGATGATTCGATGTGTCAGTTCTGCATATTCTGGTTCGTGAGTCACCATGACAATAGTCTGACCTTCTTTGTTGAGCTCCAAAAAGGCATCAAGCACGGTACGAGATGTTTCTGAGTCGAGGTTTGCAGTCGGCTCATCAGCAAAAACAATCTTTGGGTTGTGTCCTATGGCTCGCGCAATAGATACACGCTGCTGTTGTCCTCCTGAGAGCTGTGCAGGCAAGTTGTTCATACGATCTCCGAGTCCGACACGACCGAGCGCATACGCTGCTTTTTCTTTAGCCTGTTTTTCTGAAAGCCCTTGCATCAAAAGCGGCACCATAACGTTTTCAATCGCGGTCAAACTCGGCAATATGGCATAGTCTTGAAAGATATACCCAAGCGCATGAAGTCGCATACGAGTCTGGTCGTTATCAGAAAGGTCAGTAGCATTTACGTTATCAATAATGATCTCACCAGAGGAAGGTCTATCGAGTAAACCGAGTTGATACAGTAATGTAGACTTTCCGCTTCCCGATCGTCCAGTAATAGCAACAAACTGCCCTTCAGGAATAGTAAGCGAGATATTATCTACTGCTCGTATTTCGGCATCTCCACTTTTAAATATTTTTGATAAGTTATTTATTTTAATCATAGTCGTGATTTTATCGCCCCAAGATGGCACTAAGTGTGTTTTGTTTTATAACGATTCGAGCCGGAATATATCCCGCAACGATAGTTGCCAAAAGAAGGATAGCGGTACGAATAGCGGTACCGTCGACAGTCGCCACCAAAATACCGTCTGAAAATGGAAAGTCGATAGGGTTGGCATCAAAAAATGGTTTAAGAAGTGCAAACACTAGTATGATACCAAGTGTTGCGCCAATGATTGCATACAAGAGTGACTGGATAATATACGAAATAATGATAGCTCTTGGCTCAATACCAATACCTTTCAAGATACCGATATATCTCCGTCGAGTAATGGCGTTGACGAAAATCACAATAAAGATAGTGATCGCAGCCACCACGAGCCCGATAGCTGAAATAGCATTACCAAGTAGCCCAAAGGTTGTTTTGATTTGATCCAAAAATTGCGGGATCGCCTCAGCCGCTGTTTGCACTCGACCGTTTTTGTCGACACCTGCAGCTACCAATGCCGCCTTGGCAATCTCTGGATTGGTCCCCGGGAGAAGTGAGATAGCGATTTGGTTCAAGTTGTAATCACTACGCCCTGCGAGCTTTCTAAATTCACTATCGAGAATAAACATTCCTCCATCAACTTCGTTGACCTTGGATTTCAAAATACCTTTAAGTGTATATTCTTTACTCGCACCATTTATAGTAAGAAGAAGCCGTGAACCAATTTTTACATCTTCATTGAATGTAGTGAGTCCAGGAAATTCATTTTTATTGTATGTACGAAACCAAAAGCTTCCAACAACAATACTATCTGTATCAGTTGGCTCAAGATATGAACCTTCAACAATAAGGCTTGATAGGTTGGTTACTTCATCCTCTTTAAGAGGGTCGATACCTGTTACCTGCCCACCAACACTGTTTGGTTTTTCGTCTTTGAGGAGTACGTTGCGATACCCAGCCTGGAGAGACCCACCTGCTGTATATCGAGCGCTATACGCCCGAAGCGCTGGTACCGTTTTAACAACCTCTATCACCTGCTGAGAGTTGTCTATCTTTTCTCGGTTTAAAAACGAACTAATAATAATGTCTCCGGAGCTAAACTTTTTGTTTTGATCAAGTGATCCTTGGATAAGTCCGACCAAAATACCGCTAACCACAACAAGGTTTAAGAACGTTAAAAGCATCACAAAGACAATGAGTGATGTCGTCCATTTGTTGGCACGCTTGAGCTCTCGCTTTGCAAGAAAAACACCAACAGTGATATCGATTCCTAGTTTTTCAAAAAATCCTTGTTTTTTTGGCATGAAGTTATTTTGCTGCGGGTGTCCATAGTACACGAGCACCTTCTACTACTCCTGTTTTTATTTCTATGATATCCCCATCTCCTTTTACCCCTGTTGTAACTGCTGTACGAGCAGTTTTTCGCTTTGAGCCTTTTTCAGAAACAACAAGAGAGACGAATTGTCCTGCTTCATCTTTCTGTACAACTCTTCCTGGAACTACTAATACATCAGGAATCTCAGCGGTAACAATAGACATGTTAGCGGTCATACCAGGACGAATACCTGTTGTATCAGAAATAAGTGCTTTTATTTTATAGTTAATCACTGTGCCATCTTCGGTTGCCGAAGGATCGATAGATGAAACAGAGGCGGTGAATGATTGCCCAGGAAGCGCGTCATATGAAACACTAACACTTTGTCCTAAAGAAATAGTGCTAATATTACCCTCTCCGATATTTGACTCGAGATAAAGGTTTGAAACATCTTGAAGTACTATTACTTCTTTTTGTGGGGTACTGATCTCGCCCACCTTTATATCTACTTTTGTAATAGTGCCATCTGCAGGAGCACGAAGTATTTTTTTCTCAAGTCGCGCATTTGCACTCTCTACTCCGGCTTGCGCAGTGATCACATCAGCGAGAGCGGCATCAACATCTGGCTGTCGTGCTGTTGCTCGTTTCAAATTAAGCTCTGCTTGTCTTTGCGCTACAAGAGATTCTGCGCTTGAAACAGTGCTTTCACGAGTATCGAGCGCTTGATTATATAGACCAAGATTTGTCACATAGCTTGTTCCACTAGTATTTGGCAAAGAAACAGTCCATGTACCTCCCTGAGCTGAGTTGGTGCCTGCTGGAAAAATAACAGAAAGACCCTTAGTACCAAGTGGCTGAGCTGTTGTTGTGCTGTATTTTGTAGTTCCAGTTTCAGGTCCAGAGAAGTTAACGAAGTCACTTCCTGCTGAAGAGATAGAGATAGTATAGGTACCCTCAGTACCTGTATACGTACCTGAAATACGTGGGGTGTTGGCTGTATACGAACTGTTGATTGGCTCCGCTGTCAGACCATCAGAGAGTAGCTTTCTTCGCGCATTTTCTACCAAAGTGTCTTGGGTCTTTTTTGTTGCAGCCAAGTCTTTTGTTGCACTGTCGAGATTTACCTGGGCTAAAGCAATTTCTTCATTTGAAGATCCCTCAAGTACCTTTTTGTACCGAGCATCAGCAGACAGAAGTGCTCCTCGAGCGCTCGTTGCAGCTGCGCGCTCTTCCCCACTATTAAGCGTCGCGATAATTGCCCCCTTACGCACCTTGTCTCCAACAGAAACAGCAACACTACGCACAACATCTCCGACCTCAAAGCCAAGTGATAAATCAGTAGAGCTGACTACTTTACCACTAGCAATAACAGTACGAGTGATGGTTTGTTTTTTAACCACCTCGACAACACTAGTGTCGGTCTTTCCTCCAGTTAGAACAATGAGCAATACGATTGCCAATATAACAAAAAAGACTATTTTTGTTCGTTTTGAGCGACCTTTCCACCACGCTATGATATGTGTTACTTTTTCTTTCATAAGTACTTATTTATAACACAAAATCCCTCTTTTGTGATAAAAGAGGGATTTTTGGCTATATTATTTAATACCGAGGAGTTCTACTTCAAACACGAGCGTCGCATTTGGTGGTATCACAGCTCCTGCGCCACGTGCTCCATATCCGAGGTCAGCTGGGATAGTAAGTATCCTCTTTTCTCCTACTTTCATGCCGAGTACCCCTAGGTCCCAACCCTTGATAACCATTCCTGCCCCAAGAGGAAATTCAAATGGCGCTCCGCGAGTCACACTACTATCAAATGTCGTACCGTCAGTAAGCTTGCCCGTGTAGTGCACTACTGCTGTTTGACCGTTTTTTATTTCTACACCACCTCCTTCTTTTGTTGTTTCAATTTTCATACCTTGTATATTTGTTATTTTATTAGTCTTTTTTGTATCTACTGGTTTTATCTCTTGTCCCTGTTCTTGCGTTGAGTTATCGACAATCTGGCTTTCTGTATTTTGTGTTACAGGAACCTCAGTTTGTGGAGTTTTCTTTATCCAAAACCCCACAATGACAGCGATAAAAATAATAACTATTGCGATTGATACATATTTCATAATACAAAAGAGTATACCTAGTTTTCAATGAGAATCAAATCCTGCATTTACTACCGCACTTCGAGTCCTTTTTCTGTTTTTATTTTAGTGACAAGTTCAGAGAACCACCCCTCTACCTCTTCCTCAGTGAGAGTTTTCTCATATGATTGAAATACTAGTCTGTATGCAACAGATGCTCTTCCCTCTTTTTCAAACCGATCAAAGAGGACTGGCTCACGCACACAATACTGTGTTGCAAAACTACTCACCATTTCCTCAAGCTTTGTTTGTGCCTCAACACTATCGCACCACACCGCTAGATCACGCGTAACAAATGGATATGCTGACCACATTTTGAAAACTCCTGATACTTGTATTTTATTTTGATCTGGTCGGAGAGCTATTTTGTATTTTTCCACGAACTCTTTTAATGGAAGCTCTTCAAATGTTCCCTTGTCACAGGTTGCTACATGTATATGTTCCTCATTTCCTATAAACACCGTCCCTATTTCAAATATTCTGATAGTATCGAGTCCAAGCAAGCCAGCATTCAAACGATTTTTCTCATAACTTTCCTTGAGAGCTTCTGAGAGATTGCTTCGGAGCGCACTTTTATCTTTTGCTCCATAGGCAATATAAACGTCACCCTTTTTAGTAAAGCTATAGTTCTGTACTTCGCGGAAACCATTTTGCGCGAGCCAATATTTAACAGAAGTTACTAAAGCATATTCTGATTCTTTATTTGGAGTAAATGTAAATGGTAGAGGGGCTACAGGAATACGATCATACCCAACCATGCGACCTATCTCTTCAGCAATGTCATGAGGGCCCGTCATATCAAGACGCTCTTTTGGTATTTCTACAGACCAAGCATCTTGTTCTTTTTTATTTATTATATTGTAACGATTGAGCCATAGATCTATGTCTTTTTCAGAAATAGTATTTCCTAAAACCTTTGTGATGTTTTGTAAATTAAAAGTAAGAGTACGCACTTCTACAGGTTTTGGATAGTAATCATAAACCCCCACTACTTCTCCACCGGCTATCTGCTTAATAACAGAAACTACATGCAAACTAGCAAAGTCAATCATCTCTGGAGTTATTTCATTTTCAAACCTCTTTGATGCATCAGTGATGAGAGATAGTCTGCGAGAAGTTTTGCGCACTGATACTGGATCAAAATTTCCTATTTCGATAATGATATTTTTTGTCTCATCACTTATTTCAGCACTTGTACCCCCTTTTACCCCGGCTATAGCGAGAGGTCCTAGATAATCAGAAATAATTAAATCTATTGGTTTTAATAAAAACTCTCTGGGCTTAACACTTAAAATATGTTTTTCTCCCTCAACAGATATTCTTGTGTTTGCAATATCTTTTAAATTAATTGTTCCTGTTTTTTTTGAGTCTGTAGTAGAAAAAATATTTATACCATCTATAGAAACTTGCGTGCTACCCAAAGGAATAATCTTTTCTTCTTCATGCGCCATTCGAACGACTATCCCTCCATCTATTTTGTCTTTATCAAATGCGTGTACTGGTTGTCCGTCATCTAAGAGCACTAGATTTGTTGCATCTACTACATTGTTGATAGATCTTGCACCGACAGATTCAAGCGAGCTCTTTAACCACTCAGGAGAAGGACCAATTTTTACACCCGACATTTCTATCGCCATGTAACGGCGAACTAGATCAGTTTGAATTTCAACTTTTGTAGAAAGGGGTGTAGCTGGTAACTGCGGTAAATCAAACTTTTTCAAAGTTAAACCAAGAAGTCCCGCGATTTCTTTCGCTACACCCTTATGACTTAAGCAATCATGCGCTCTATCAGGCAAGACCTTAATATCAAAAATAGTGTCGCCACCTTTTTTTTCAACATCCTCAACTTCAAATGCATGAAAAATAATAGCCTCTCTGAGACCATCAGGATTAGGGAGTTTTTCTTCTATATGATTTTGTAGCCAGTTATAACTTATTTTCATAAACTTATTTCAACATAATAACAAAAAACCCAATAACAAATATAATAAAAATTAATCCGAAAACAATTGTTGCGATAATCTCTTTGCCTTTAGATTTTCTGTCTCTGTCAAAAGGGTCATTTTTTCCTATTTGCACACCTTCAAAAAACTTTAGCTTACCTATGAAATAAAGAGTCATTATAACTACAATAACATAAACGATACTTATAGGATTTTTTTTCATTTCCCCAGAAAGTTTCTCTAATTCATCATAATTATTTTTCTGAGAATTATACTGTGTAATTTCGTACAAAATAAAAGCTATAACAAATATAATAATTAAAAATGTACGTTTAAGTTTTTCAAACATATTAGAACTGATTGAATCTTAAATCTCCTTGATAAGCGAGGCGGACATCTGGAATACCAAACTTGATCATCATAAGTCGATCAAGCCCCATACCGAATGCAAAACCAGTGACCTTTTCTGGATCATAGCCAACTGATTTGAATACATTTGGATGCACCATACCTGCGCCACAAACTTCAAGCCACTTCTCTCCTACTTTCACATCCACCTCAAATCCTGGCTCAACGAATGGGAAGAAACTCGGGCGAAGACGGATCTCTGTACCTTCTCCAAATAATTCTTTGAAAAATCCAAGTAATGTTCCCTTCAAGTGTTCAACTGTGATACCCTCTCCTACTACCAAGCCTTCCACTTGGTGAAACTGCATTTCGTGTGTTGCATCTGTTGATTCATTTCTGAAAACTTTTCCTGGCACGATGATAGCAAACGGCGCTGTATGGTTTTCCATATAGCGTATCTGCACTGGTGAAGTGTGAGTGCGGAGTACATAGCCAGGACGGTCTTTGATAAAGAATGTGTCTTGCATATCACGCGCTGGGTGATCCTTTGGTACGTTGAGCGCATCAAAGTTGTGATATTCATCCTCAAGCTCCGGGCCTGTCGCCACCGAAAAACCTTGTTTTTCAAAGATGCTAACAATCTCTTCCGTAACTAGAGTGAGTGGGTGTAGCGTTCCTTTTTGTACTGGGGATTGTTCCATGTTTTATTTAAATAGTGATTTCATTGTACTCCAAATCTTTCCTACTGGGGACTTGTATACCTTTTTACAATTCTTCACACAATGTGTGTGACCTCTTTTTTCTATTTGTTTCTTTTCGCAAGAATCACAAAGTATGAATTGGCCATTGCAACCAAATTCTCGACAATCAACAATATTTTCTGAAGGTGCGGCACACCCAGCACACTTACCTATTATTTTGTGCTTTGGATCATCGGTATAAAATCCCATAGCTACACGCCCATCAAAGACATAGAGTTTGCCTTCAAAGTCTTCGTTCGGGTATTTCTCCATATAGCTCACTATCCCACCGTCGAGTTGATACACATCTTTGAAGCCTTGAGTGACGAGGTAGCCTGAAGCCTTTTCACAACGCACTCCCCCAGTACAAACAGTGAGTACTGTTTTGTCTTTCAAGTGATCAATCATTTTCATCAGTTTTGGAAGATCACGAAAGTTTTCCATTGGCGGACAAATAGATCCAGCAAACTGCCCTATCACATGTTCATAGGCGTTACGCATATCAACGATGTAAAACTCTTTTTTATCAGCAATCCATTGATGGAGCTCTTCGGGCTTTAAGTGGATACCAGTAGTTACATTTGGGTCTACATCACACACACCTAAGTGGAGAGAAACTATTTCTGGTCGCACTTTTACAGAAAGCCTCGGGAAGGCATCGCCCGTTCCTTCGCTACGCTTCATATGAATATTCAAAAATCTAGAGTCTTTCTCCATTTCTTTGATAAATATTTCAGTATCCTCTGTCTTCCCTTCGAGTGTTATATTGAGCCCCTCAGCCGCCACGATCAACCGCCCTTTCAAACCAAGCTTTTGGCAAAGTGCGAAAAGCCAATCACGCACTTCTTGTGGGTTGGCGATGTGGACGTATTTATAAAAAAGGAGTATTTGATAATCAGA
>CAYHJY010000009.1:0-13043 GCA_964357135.1 uncultured Candidatus Saccharibacteria bacterium | reverse complement strand
ATCGTTTTTCATTCAATGTAAAGGGTGGTCGCTGTGAAGCTTGTGAAGGAAACGGTGAGATAGCGGTAGAAATGCACTTCTTGCCGACAGTATATGTAACCTGTGATGTATGTAATGGTAAACGGTTTGACAAAGAAACCTTGACTGTAAAATATAAAAGAAAAAGTATTTACGATGTACTCCAAATGTCTGTAGAGGAAGGGTTAGAATTCTTTTCTGAAATACCAGCTGTGTATGACAGACTCAAAACACTCTCTGAAGTAGGACTCGGATATGTGAAGCTTGGACAAAGTGCCACGACGCTTTCAGGAGGAGAAGCGCAACGTGTAAAAATAGCCTCAGAATTATATCGACCGTATTTAGAAAAAACCATTTACTTACTCGATGAACCAACAGTCGGACTTCATTATGATGATGTTAAAAATTTAATCGGCGTACTAAATCGATTGGTAGCAAAAGGGAATACAGTGGTGATCATTGAGCACAACCTCGACCTTATCAAATGCGCTGACTATCTCATCGACTTTGGGCCACAAGGAGGTGTTGCAGGAGGCAAAATCATTGCCAAAGGTACCCCTGAAGAAGTCGCAAATAATAAACACAGTTTTACCGGAGAATATTTAAAGAAAATACTCTAAAAAGTGTTTGTGATATACTAGAGTAATGATTTTTTCAGAATTTCGCCCATGGTTTAACCAGCGATTTTCTCTTTTGTTAGATGAAAAAATAGCCTTATTTTCAAGTCATAGCCATAGCGCTGATGTTTCTGATATTGCCTCATATATAAAAACGCTCGGAGGTGATGGAAAACGATTTCGCCCGTTCCTTGTATCTGTTGGTGCCGGAGAAGTTGATCATGATAAGCACTTTCTTTTGTACGCCGCAGTAGAACTGCTTCATTTATTTGCATTAATCCATGATGATATTATGGATAATGCAGATACTCGCCACGGTGTACTATGTGCGCACACAAAATTTATCCCTTCATATGGGAGTCATACCGCTGCAGCAATCGCTATCTTGCTCGGGGATGTTGTTTTTTCTTGGGCCTATGACTGCCTGATGGAATATACAAAAAATAATCCTTTACAAAAAGACAGACTGCACGAGGAGTTTAGTAAGTTGATCGGTGAGGTAACACACGGACAAATACTGGATGTTATTTCTCCTCAGCAACCTCCTTTGTCAGAGGTGGTGATCATAGAAAAGATGACACTTAAAACAGCTCGCTATACTTTTGTTCAGCCCTTAAAATTAGGATTTATTGTTAAGGGTGATGATGTTTGTGATCAACAGTTTGCCGATGCGTTTGGTGTTGCTCTTGGTGTCGCGTTTCAGTTACAAGACGACCTCTTGGATAGTCTTGGTACTGATGCAACAGGAAAGTCTTCATTTACTGATATACAAACAAAGCAGCAAACAGTGCTTTCTTGGTATATGGAGCATCGGGCAGACAATCAATATAAAAATCAATTTAGAACACTATTTGGAACATCTACACTGACTGAAGAAAACAAGGAAACGATAGTAGCTATACTTTCTCAAAGTGGTGCAATACAATATGTCACCACTTGTGTTACAGAATATATAGTCACCGCTAAAAATGCTATACAGCAGTATCAAAAAGACAATACTGTTATTTGGGAGGATATTGTTGCGCTTGTTGAGAGTAGACAAAAGTAATCATGATTACATTTTCATATAAAAAAGCACGAGAAATTATAAAAAAATACGGTACAGGATATTATCGTGCAACGTTCCTTTTTCCAAAGGATATGCGTATGGCAACTTGGATTTATTACCAGTTTGTTCGTACCCCTGACCAATTTGTGGATGATGTGTCAGTTAAAAATGGCAAAAGTAAACTTTTAGAGTTTGAAGATCAATGGCAAAAAGCAGAGCGCGGTGAAAGTACTACGCCATTTTTCAACGAGTATAGAAAAATTTTGGAACAATACAAAATTCCTCACGAGTATAACCAGTCTTTTTTAAAAACAATGGAACAAGACCTTGTAGTATCACGTTACGATACTTATCAAGAGCTTGAAAAATACATGTATGGCTCTGCAACAGTCGTGGGATATACCATGAGTCATATTATAGGTTTTAAAGAAGGAGCCCTTCCTTATGCCAGGTCGCTAGCTGAGGCATTTCAAATGACTAATTTTTTGCGTGATATCAAAGAAGATTTTGATGAAAGAGGACGCATTTATATACCACTAGAAGATATGAATCGTTTTGGTGTAACGGAGTCTCATATAGAAAAAGGTATAGTTGATGAAAAATGGAGGAGCCTCATGCGTTTTGAGATAGAGCGTACACGAGTATTGTATACTATAGGAGTATTTGGTATTTCTTATTTAAATAAGTCTGGTAGACGGGCTGTTTATGCTGCGGCTCTTATTTACAAGGAAATTTTAGACAAAATAGAGAAAAATAATTATGACATTTTTTCTCGCCGCGCAGTAGTGAGCCCATTTCGAAAGACAGTGTTATTATTGAAATCATTATGCAAAACAAATCTGTAATTATTATTGGTGGAGGAATTGGTGGGCTTGCTCTCGCAGGTATGCTTGGTAAGTCGGGCTACAAGGTTACTATCGTAGAGAAAAATGAAATGATTGGTGGAAGAGCTCGCATATTCAAAGATAAAGGCTTTATGTTTGATATGGGGCCGAGTTGGTACATGATGCCAGACGTATTTGAGCACTTTTTTGAAATACTTGGCGAAGATATCAAAAGCTATTATTCTCTGGAAAGACTTTCTCCTTCGTATCAAATCACTCTCAAAAGTGATGGCAAGAGTTATAAGTTTTATTCTGATATGAAGAAAAACAAAGAGCTATTTGAATCTATTGAATCAGGCGCGGGAGAAGTACTTGAAAAGTTTTTGATGAAAGGGCAGGACCAATACGAACTTTCCAAAGCTGAGTTTATGTATAAAAATTACAACTCTATTCGTGATTTTATGACTCTCCGAGTTATGCGTCAGGGTGCCAAGCTTCCACTTTTTAAAAAACAAAAACAAATTATTGAGAAGTTGTTTAAGAGCGAGATTCTACGAAAAGCATTGCAATATCAAACGGTTCTTCTTGGAACAGCGCCTGGAGATACTCCTGGTATTTATACCCTCATGAACTATGTCGACCTTGTGTTAGGTGAATGGTACCCAAATACTGGGATACGAGCAGTGCCAAACTCTTTGGAATCTATTGCTAAAAAATATGGTGTAGAAATAAGATTAAATGCACTCGTAAAAAATATAATTGTTGAAAATGATATTGCGAAAGGTGTACTTCTAGAAAACGGCGAGACACTCTTTGCAGATATTGTTGTTTCAAATGCTGATGTAGAGCATACCGACAGAAAACTTTTACCAAAAGCGTACCAAACAAAGTCAGATAAGTATTGGGAGTCTAGAGTGTTAGCTCCGAGTGCTTTTATTTTATATTTGGGAGTAAAAGGCAACCTTCCTCAGATGGAGCATCACAACCTGCTTTTTACTAAAAATTGGGAAGAAGGATTTGGTCAAATATTCAAAAAGCCCGAGTGGCCTCATGATCCTTCTCTGTATGTTTGTATGCCGAGCAAGACTGACAAAACTGTCGCCCCAGAGGGTCATGAAAATCTCTTTGTACTTGTTCCTATAGCGTCAGGATTGGAATATACAGAAGATTTTGCAGCAGAGTATGCAGAAAAAGTCTTGTCAGAAATAGAGCAGTATTACAATATATCAGATCTTAAAGAACGTATCGTTGTACAGCACATGTATTCAGTCAAAGACTTTATTGCCGACTACAATGCTTTCAAAGGTACCGCTCTCGGTCTAGCTCACACACTCTCTCAAACTGCTATTTTCCGACCAAACAATATTCATAAGAAAATCAAAAATATGTACTATGTTGGAGCAGGGACAAATCCAGGTATTGGTATGCCGATATGTCTTATCAGCGCCGAGCTCGCCTATAAGCGGATAGAAAATATTACTCATCCGTTTCCACTTACAAAGATTTAGAAAATATTCTTTGCAAAAAGTTCCATTGATACAAGGGCACCGATGATAGTGTTGATGAGAGGGAAGTAGGTGTAGAGTTTAAATAGAGCTTCTTCTGTTTTTACTTTTTGGCTACGCCACATAAAGTATGAGAAAAGTATGGCCCCAATAAAGCTTGCTATCGGTACAATATCTTTCACTAAAAAAGCGGCAAATACATAGAGGAACCAGCATAAAGCAATAGTTCTTTGCGTTCCTATCATAATAGCTATAGTTTTAAGTCCAGCTTGGAAATCAGCCTTTATATCTGGTACTGCGCTGTAAGCATGCATAGCTATAGCCCAACACATACCAGCAATCACGCCGATAGTAGGAAATTCTACGCCACCTGCTAAGTAGTACCCAAAGACGCCGGTTGCTACGTAGTGTCCCGCAGAAAAGAGGGAGTCTATAACAGGTTTTGCTTTTGCGCGGATAGGTTTTGCAGAATAAAAAGAAGCAAAAAAGACGAAAGCAAAAAATGAAAGTATTAAAGGTAGAGAAAGTGGCACAAAGAAAAAGAATGGAATATTTGTAACAAGTATCCATCTCCAGAGTGATCGCTGTCTTTCTGGAGGAACAAGGGCTTCGTAGGCATTGTCACCTTTTTTAGGATTGAGCTTGTCAGTCTCGTAGTCAAAGATGTCATTTATACCGTAAATCAGTATATTTGCAGGAATCAAAAAGTAGAGTGCAAATACCCAGTATCGCCAGTCAGAAAAAAAAGACAATCCTTGCAGTGCCCCAACGGTTCCGACAAGCCCAAAGGTGGCTGCTTCATAAAGCCAAAATCGTGGACGGGATATACGTAGTACTTCTTGTATGGTCATACTGCAATAGTATCACACCTGAAGTCTTACGTTCAAAACAACTACGCTACATTTTTTAGAGCTTCCTCTTGAAGTCTTTTGACATTATCTTCAGCTTCTCTTATTTTTTCTTTTACTAATTCAGCTTGTGCTTCTTTTAGGTTTGCCTCTGCTGTATCAACTCGTTCTTGCTGTTTCGCTAGATCCTTATTTTCATCATCTAGTTTTTCTTGCATAGTATCTACTATTTGTTGTGCGCGTTCTACGTCTGTCATAGGTGTGTTTTGTTGATGAATAACTGTTATATATGATATGGTACGCTGTATATATGATTCGTCAAGATTTGGACAAATTGAAGCTACCTGAAGTGCCTGGTGTGTATGTATGGCGGGATGCAGAAGGAAAGATTCTGTATATTGGAAAGGCGACTAGTTTGCGTGATCGTGTTCGTAGTTACTTTTCTCCCGATGTTATCAAGACTCGCGGCGCACATATTGTTGATATGGTTTTTAAGTCCTCTACTGTGACCTACCAAGAAACAATGAATGCGCTTGAGGCACTTATTCTTGAAGCAAATCTTATCAAGAAATACAAACCCTACTACAACACCAAAGAAAAAGATGATAGAAGTTTTAATTGTGTGGCAATAACCAAAGAATTATTTCCGAAAGTTATACTTGTACGACAAAAAGATATTGATACCAAACATAAAACAGTAAAGGTGTTGCGTGATCCAAAGCCTATTTCTTACGATACTATCTTTGGTCCGTATCCAAACGGTGGTGCTATTAGAGAAGCTTTGAAGCTTCTACGAAAGATTTTTCCGTTTCGAGATATGGCTTCTTCAAAGAAAGACAATGTAGTGTTTTATCGCCAAATAGGGCTTGCTCCAGACACTCGAGATAGCCAGGCCCAGTCTCATTACAAAAAAACTATTTCACAGCTAAAGATGATTTTCCAGGGCAAATTTCAGTCACTTCTTAAAGATTTAAAAAAAGAGATGATGACTGCTGCTAAAAAAGAGCAGTTCGAGCTTGCCAACGAGTTGAAACAAAAAGTATTTGCCCTTGAGCATATTCAAGATATTTCTCTTATCAAGCGTGACTTGGTAGGCGCTATTGCTGGAGAAGAATTTCGTATTGAGGCTTATGATATAGCTCATACAAGTGGCTCCTCGATGGTTGGAGTGATGACTGTTGTGACAAATGCGACTTCACAAAAGTCAGAATATCGAAAGTTTATTATTCATGGATTTACTAAAGCCAATGATCCTGGTGCATTGCGAGAGGTGTTGGTTCGTCGCTTTGGTCATCCTGAATGGAGCTTTCCAAACGCTATTATTGTTGATGGAAACAGTATTCAGTCCAATGTAGCAAAAGAAGTGTTATCTTCTTTGAAATTAGATATTCCTATTGTTGCTGTTACCAAAGATGAGCGTCATCGTCCCAAAGCTATCACTGGACCAAAGAGTATTGTCGAGACCAATAAATACGCTATTTTACTGGCCAACAGTGAAGCTCACCGCTATGCTATTACATTCCATAAGGCTCGCAGGAAAAAAGGATTTATATAAGTAAAAAAAGGCCCTTTATTTACCCAAGAGTCTAGATGTTGTATTATTATCCATATGAATAACTCAAAGCGCATTTGGTTGGCGGTTGTCCTCGGTGTCATTATTTTGATTGTAGGGTTTACTATTGCCGATACAATTTCTCGCACTATTGATAAGAACCAACGTGCCGCTCTTTTACAAGAGGCAAAGCAGGCGGCGTTGCTTGTCCCTGCATCTTCTATTACAAAATTATCAGCGAGTTCAGCTGATGTAGAGTCGCAGGTCTATAAAGATATAAAACAACTACTTACAGCATTTCGCTCGTACGATAGCTCTATTCGGTTTGTGTATGTACTCGGGTATCAGCCAGCACTGAAGACACAGTTTTTTTATGTTGATTCTGAACCAGTAGAGTCGGTTGACTACTCACCACCGGGTCAGCTATTTCCTGATACTCGGCCAGAAGACATTGAGCGCTATATGAAAGGTGAGGCATATACAGACGGACCATATCGAGATAGCTGGGGAGAGTGGGTTTCTGGGTATGCGCCTATTGTTGATTCAGACGGTAGTGTTGTAGCGCTTCTTGGTATTGATACTGCAACTAGTACCTGGCACCAGCAAATAGGTTTTGTTCGTACTGTGATTAGTCTTATTTCCGTATTGCTTGCAGCAGTTGTTACTTTTATCTTGTTCCTCATTAACAAAAAACAACGCTCTATCGATTTTCTTGAAAAAGAAAACCGGACACTTATACATAAAGAAGGGAAGTTAGAACAATTGCAAACCATGGCTCAGATTGGCCGCGTAACACTTTATTTTCCAGCACAAACTTTTTCCCTCGAAGGGCAAGTGGTTGATGTTCTCTCATTAAAACCCGGAGATAAAATTCCTATGGAAAAAATGCTCGACTTTGTCCATGCTGATGATAAAGATAAGTTTTCAAAAGCAATTTCAGAAATAACAAGTAGCGATATCTCATATACATGGGTAGATGTACGGCTTGGCAACAGACAAGCAGGATTTCGTTTGTACCACTTATATGGCAATATTGAGCGAAATGAAAACCTGGCACCAATACGATTTTCTGGTATCATCCAAGACATTACTGACATTCACACCTCATAAATGGCAACAGAAAAACTATATTTATACGGTAAACACGCTCTATCAGAAGCTCTTTTGGCACGACCACAAGTAGTACAGAAAGTATTCCTAAGTGCAGATATGATGGAAGACGCTGAGTTAATTGGCACACTCAAAAAGCACCCTATCTCAATAAGTGCCATGAAGGGTGATATAAAAAAAGATGTTGGCAGTGACGCGGTACACCAAGGAGTGATCGCGGTCATCGCATCAGACCTTCTATACTCTGACTTGAATGATGCACTTGAAGTCGCTTCAAAAAAAACAAATCCCTGCATTGTACTTCTTGATGAACTTCATGATCCACACAATGTGGGAGCTATCATACGGAGTGCTGTTGCGTTTGGGGCCAGCGCTATTTTAATGCCAAAACATAATCAAGCACCTATTACCGGTGTTGTTATCAAGACGTCTGTTGGTATGGTCTTTCGTATCCCTATTGTACTTATCGGTAATGTAAATCAAACGATTCGAGATTTGAAAGAAAAAGGGTATTGGTCATACGGACTTGTCATGGGAGGCACGACAGCACTTCAAAAAGCGGTATTCGATACACCAACTCTGTTTGTTGTAGGCAATGAATCTGTTGGTATTCGAGAAAAAACACTAGAGCTTTGTGATGTGCCACTTTCTATACCTATGAGTCCACGATGTGAATCTCTCAATGCTGCTACTGCTACTTCTGTGGTGTTGTATGAGTATAGTCGTACAAATCTTTAGGTATTCTTCGTAAAACTTCTGCTATACTACTAGGTATGAATCCATCTGATGGAGAACGAGTAACCTACTTTGGCGAAACCAATTTTCGCAATCAACAAACTCGCTTCGGTATCAAAAACCGTGATCGTACTCGCCACATGTATGTGGTAGGAAAGAGTGGTGTGGGTAAATCTACGCTTCTTGAAAACATGGCTATTCAAGACATCCAAAACGGAGAAGGTGTTGCAGTCCTTGATCCACATGGAAGCTTTGCTGAAAAGATGCTTGATTATATCCCTGAACATCGCATTAAAGATGTAGTGTATTTCGCACCGTTTGATACTGACAACCCTGTTTCATTCAACGTTCTTGAGGATGTGGGAGTAGAAAAACGCCACCTCGTAGTCTCGGGCTTAATGAGCACTTTTAAGAAAATATGGGTTGATGCGTGGAGTGCTCGTATGGAGTATATTCTCTCAAATACACTTCTTGCTTTGCTTGAATACCCAGGTTCGACACTTCTTGGTGTGAACCGTATGCTCTCTGATAAAGATTTTCGAAAAAAAGTTGTTGATAATATTTCTGATGCTGCAGTAAAAGCATTTTGGACTGAAGAATTTGCAAAATATACAGAACGTATGGCAGCAGAAGCGGTGCCTGCTATTCAAAACAAGATTGGACAACTCACGGCAAATCCACTTATCCGCAACGTCATCGGTCAAGCAAAATCAAGCTTCGATGTGCGTGAGATTATGGATAAGAAAAAGATCCTTATAGTCAACCTTTCCAAGGGGCGTATCGGTGAGCAAAATACGAGCTTGCTTGGGTCTATGATTATTACCAAGATTTATCTTGGTGTGATGAGTCGTGCAGATGTATCTGCGAGTCGTATGGGAGAGCTTCCTCCGTTTTATTTCTATGTCGATGAGTTTCAGTCGTTTGCTAACGAAACATTTGCCAACATTCTTTCTGAGGCGCGTAAGTACAAACTTGCGTTGATTATCGCTCACCAATACGTAGCGCAAATGGAAGAACCAGTGCGTGAAGCAGTCTTTGGTAACGTTGGTACAAGTATATCGTTTCGAGTGGGACCACTTGATGCAGAGCTTCTCGAGAAGGTGTATGCACCACAGTTTACTGCAACTGATTTGATCAACCTTGGAATGGCTCAAATATACCTATCGCTTATGATTAACGATATTGGATCTCCTCCGTTTTCTGCCAAGACCCTAGCTCCAATAGCTCGTCCGACTATTTCATACCGAAATGATGTTATTGAATGGAGTCGTGCTCAGTTTGCTTTCCCAAGAGCAACAGTAGAGCAAAATATAAAAGACTGGTTTGCTCTTGGTAGTGATACGACCCCTATGTCGTCCGATAAACCAGCGTACGAAAAGAAGTCCTATACTCCACCATCTTCAGTAGAACGATCTCGCCCTGTCGAATCACGGCCAGCTCAAACATTTGCGCCTCGACCTGCTCCACGAAAAGAATACACAGAATTTAAAAAAGAAGTGCCAGCAGCGACTATGCCTGTACGAGCCGAACAAGTACCAGCAAAGGTCCACATGCCGTTTAAAAAAGTTTTTGAAAATACTAAGCCTCTAAACACTTCTAACGTCACTCCAAGCAAAGATTTAATAAATCTTCTTAATTCGATTGATAGTGAAAATATACCAGAGAAACCCAAGTCGCAACCTGTCGCTCGGCCTCATTTTGGTGATGAGAAATCTCTTTCTGAAACAATAGCTCCAGTCCGATTGGCAGAGCGTGGCCCAACAGAGTCTAGTCGAAATCTTTTGAAAGAGGCCCTACTGAAGGCTACAACATCAAATGCATCTGTTTCTGCGCATGGTGAAATATCTCAAGCCACGCCTAAGACCCATGTCCCACCTCAACCCTCTGTGCAAACAGTAAAAGAAGACACTACTACTCAAGAAATTTCTCATAAAGATTTGCAAAAAATATTGGAGTAATCGTATACCATGTTTCGTTCCATAGCGCTCACTATCGCTATAGTTCTCTTATCAACAAGCGTCTGTTACGCAAATGTTCGCATTACTGAAATCGCCTGGATGGGCACAGTAGAGAGTCAGTTTGGAGAGTGGTTTGAGTTATACAATGATAGTGCTGACAGTATTGATCTTGCTGGATGGAAATTGTACGAAGCAGGCGGCGAGACTCTTGTTTTTACATTAACAAAGACTATTCCTAGAGAGGGATATTTATTGGTAGAAAGGACAACTGCAAGTAGTCCCGACCCTGTTCCTGGTATTACTGATGAATCAGGAACATTTGGTGGAAGTGGTTTTTCTAATAGTGGTGAGCATCTTGTATTAAAAGATGGTACAGGAGCAACTATAGAATCATTAAACTTTCTTTCTGGGTGGCCAGCAGGGGAAGCTGAAACAAAAAAGACAATGCAATGGGATGGCACAAAATGGGTCACAGACGTCGCTACTCCAAAAGCGAAGACTGTAGCGAGTGGAGGTGGGGGTGGAGCTCCTACCCTAGGATCTTCTTCAACAGCATGGAGTGCCCCAAAAACAGATCCATATATTGAGCTATCTACCCCAAAAACAATATATGCCGGAGTCGCCTCAGAGTACGCCTCCAAAACAGTACTAGAATACCAGGACGCTTATACAGGAGTATTTTTATGGAACATGGGTGATGGCACCACGTATCGCAGCGAAAAGCCAACAACAATAAAACATACATATACATATCCAGGTACCTATGTTGTTTCTTTTGCATACTACAAAAATTTTTACGACAAAAAACCATTTCTTTCTAGCTCAGTAGAAAAAACAGTGACTGACCCTCAGATTGTCTTTACGGTTATTCCAAATAGAGGGTTTTCATTTACCAATACAGATAGTGTTGCAGTAGACATCTCGGGGTGGGTTATCGTGACAGGGAATACAATAATAGAACTCCCGCCTCTTACTAGTATTGCCGCCAAGAAAACGGTACTCATGCCGTTTGGTGCTTTTGGTATATCTGCTGTTACTTCGGCTTCATTGCAGACGCCAGAGCGTACTTCTTTAGGGGGATCGGTAGAAGATACTGTAGTGGCAAAAGCTTCCACCAAAAACTCTTTGAAAATAGTTCCAGCCGAAGAATCAGTGTATAGCGTAGAGCCTAACACTCTCGGAGCATCAGTTATTGATGTAATACAAGAACCAGATAGTGACACTCCTGCATCAAAAAACCGCTTCAAGACAGTGATCTTTATAGCGGTTTTAGTGATTGTTATAGGATTATTTATTGCGCTTGAGAGGTTGGCGGTGTCACGACAGGAGGAATAGTTTCTTCAGGTTCCTCAGTAAGAATTGTTTCTGACACATCTGTTATGTCTTTACTGAGCTGGTCTATTTCTTTTGAAATAATCTTTACTTCTTGATCAGAGACTTTTTTGATAGTAGCATCGACTGCTTTGAGTGCATCAATCTTAGCCTCATCAGTTCCGTCGGATATATATTTTTCCAAGTCTTCTTTTTGTGTCTTCAAGCTCACCTCAAGGTTTGCCGTCACCTTTAGTGCCTCAGAAGGTTCTGTTTCTGATAGGGTACTTAGTTGTATAGACAGAGCTTCTATGTGGGTATCAAGTGCACGTTGTGCCGTTTCTTGTTTAGCCTTCGTTAGTGTTTTTGAAGCAGCGAGTGTTTTTATTTCGGTTAGTCGATTGTCGATACGAGTACTTTCCCATGCGAGCTTATCTTCTGATGTTTTCAAGAAGGCACCTTTTACTTCTTCATTGACGTTGATTTTAAATGAATAGAGGGGGTCTCCAGGAAGAGAGTTATCAGCTACTACTGAGACACTGCCTCCCACAAACACAATGAACAAGAAAGCAGAAAGTCCAATTCGTAGTCCGTGCGCCATGCCAGTATAAAAAAGAGAAACACGTGGAGCAGAGCGAGCGGTTTGAATACCACGAGCAACAGACGCGCGAAGTATACTCTTTTCTTCTGGAGTAAGAGATATATGCTTCAGTGTCTTTAGTTGTTCAATTTTTTTCTCAATCATAATGTGTTTCGTTATATCGACCTTTTAATTTTTGGATAATTCTATGAATCCGAACAGTCATTGCATTGGTGGTTTTACCATACAATATCGCTATCTCCTCGATAGGTTTCTCCTCTGTATATCGCAAAAAGATAATCTGCTTACTTTCTTCGTCTAAGTCCTCGAGTAATCCTTGTACCATTTTGATATCGTCATTTCTGAAAATTTCATCAGTGTGTACAGTGGTCTCTGGATCAAAACCGTTTTCAAGAAGATTGTCCAAAGAGGAACTCTTGCTCTTCTTGTAGTAATCAATGACAGCGTTTTTTGCTATACGGTATACAAATGCTTGCTCGTGCTCGATAGATCCACCTTTTGCAAGGTGGCCCCAGAGACGAACAAAGGTGTCCTGAGTGATATCAAGAGCGATGTGACGGTTGCCCACTCGAAAGAAGACAAAGCGAAATATCGCATCTTGGTACTCCTCAAATAGCTTGGAAAATAAGGCTTGTTGTTCGTTTTCGGTACTCATAGAACCATTTCATCTTAGTGACGATGGAAAGCCACGGATATTACATAGTATACACAACATTTCGTTCTAAAGCCTCATTTGCTATACTATCCTTATGAATCAAGCTCAAAAGCCCTGTCGGGTAGTTATTGTCGGAGGGGGTTTTGGAGGTATTGCTGTAGCCAAAGAGCTAGCAAAAACCAAAGGAGTAGAGGTCACCCTTGTTACTAAAAATCCGTATTTTGAATACTACCCTGCACTGTACAAATTAGTGACGGGAGC
>CAYHJY010000008.1:0-13123 GCA_964357135.1 uncultured Candidatus Saccharibacteria bacterium | reverse complement strand
TGGGTAGACAAAAAGAGTGCTTACTATACTTTTAACAATGATTATATAGAAAGCCTTTGGAATATAGTTGGCAAAATAAATGATAGAGGACTTTTATACAAAGACTATCGCATCGTGCCATGGTGTCCTCGTTGTGGAACAGGGCTTTCTTCTCATGAACTGGCACAAGAATATCAAGATGTGAAAGATTTATCTGTGTATGCGAAGTTTAAAGTTGTCGGTCAGGAAAATACATATCTTATTGCTTGGACTACAACACCTTGGACCTTACCGGGAAACGTGGCTTTGGCTGTAGGAAAGGACTTCGAATATGTAAAAATACAAGAAGTTATAACGGTAACATTTAATGCACCTGAAACCCACGGGGAATATAAGTCGCCAAGTCTTGAAACACTAATTATGGCGAAAGATATTTATGTTCAACTTTCAGAAAACACAAATTTTTTTGAAAACAAAGGATACAAAGTTGTACAGGAAATGGTTGGTTCTGACCTTGTTGGTTTAGAATATGAACCGCTTTTCCCAGAACTAAAAAATCATATGCAATCTTCTGAATTTCGAAAAGAAGAATTTTCTACATGGAAAAACGGATGGAAAGTATATGCGGGAGACTTTGTTACAACAACTGATGGAACTGGTATTGTTCATATAGCCCCAATGTATGGAGCTGACGACTTTGATCTAGCAACAAAAAATAAATTACCAAAACTTCACACAGTCAATGATTCTGGTCATTTTGTTTCAGAATTAGTACCAAAGTTTCTTGCAGAAAGATATGTTAAAGAAAAAGATGAAAATGGAAAGCCTTTAGTAGATGTCTCAATTGTTGATTATTTAACTGAACAAGGTTTATTTTTCAAAAAAGAAAAATACGAACACTCATATCCTCATTGTTGGAGATGTAAAACCCCGCTTATTTATTATGCTCGGGACTCTTGGTATGTGCGCATGAGTGAGCTCCGCGATGATTTGCTCAAAGCAAATGACTCTGTTAACTGGGAACCAGAACATATAAAAGAAGGGCGATTTGGAGAGTGGCTTCGAGAAGTCAAAGACTGGGCGTTTTCTCGCGAGAGATATTGGGGGACACCACTACCTGTTTGGGAGAGTACAACTGGCAAGAGAGTCATAGTTGATAGTGTAGACAAACTCAAGTCACTAACAAAGTCTTCTGGCAACTCTTATCACGTTATCCGGCACGGAGAAGCAGAGCACAATGTTAAAAACATTTGGAGTTGTACGCCGGGCACAAACGATGCTTTGACAGAAAAGGGTAAAGACCAAATAAAGAAAGTGGCAGAGGGGCTAAAAGCCAAAGTAGATATGATAATAGCTTCTCCTTTCAATCGTGCGCAAGAGAGTGCCAAGATTTTGGCAGAAGTTTTAGGTGTAGCAGAAGTTATAACAGAGCCAAGAGTAGGTGAGTGGAATGTTGGTCCAGAATTTAATGGACTAGATATGGATAGCTATTTCAAGGTTCGAAACGTACAACAAGATAGATACACTTTCAAACTCGAAGGTGGTGAGTCTTATGCCGACGTCTTTACTCGAACAGGAGAATTTCTCTATGAAATAGATAAAAAATATCAAAACAAAAAGATATTGGTAGTGACTCATGGTGGTTCAGCTCGAGCTATGGAACTAGTCTCACGAGGTTTTGCTTATGACACGCTATTTGAAACTACTCGCGAATATCGAAACTTTGATAATGCTGAAATTCGAAAAGTAGACTTTGTACCATTGCCACACAATGAACAGTTTGAGCTCGATCTTCACAAGCCGTACATAGATGAAGTAGAACTTTTCGAAGGTGAAGAAAAATTAACTCGAGTCAAAGAGGTGGTAGATGTCTGGTTCGATTCAGGTTCAATGCCTTTTGCTCAAGATCATTTTATGGGCAAAACAGATATCTCTTATCCCGCTGATTTTATCTCTGAAGCGATAGACCAAACTCGAGGATGGTTTTATACGCTCTTGGCAGTTGGAGTTTTGATGGAAAAAGGTTCGCCGTATAAAAATGTTATTTGTCTCGGTCACTTACTCGACAAAGATGGCAAGAAAATGTCGAAGTCTATAGGCAACATCGTAGAGCCGTATGAACAAATGAATAAGTTTGGTGTTGATGCTGTGAGATGGTGGATGTATAGCGTGAACGCACCAGGAGAGAGCAAAAACTATGACGAAAAATCTGTAGCAGAAATAAACAACAAAGTCTTTAATCTGTTTAGTAATGTTTTATCTTTCTATGAGCTTTATCGAGATAAAGAGCTCGAAATTATAAACACTACGAGTAAAAATATTTTAGATAAATGGATATTGGCTAGACTCAATCAAACTATCTCTGAAACAACAAACGGACTAGATAGTTATGATCTCTTCAAACCTACTCGCGCAATACGAGAATTCATAGACGATCTGTCTACTTGGTATTTGCGCAGAAGTCGTGACCGTATCAAAGATGGCGATAAAGAAGCGAAGCAGACTTTGTACTATGTACTCAAGACTACAGCACAACTTATGGCTCCGTTCGCGCCGTTCTTTACTGAAAACGTTTGGCAGAAATTAAAGACTGATGCTGATGAAGAAAGTGTGCATTTATCAGTGTGGCCACAAGTTGAGGGTGCTTCCGGTGAGGCTTTATTGTTGATAGCCAATATGAATTTAGTTCGAGATCTTTGTACTGCCGGAAATGCAATTCGTAAAAAAGAGAATGTCCCAGTAAGACAACCACTTAGTGTGTTCAATATCAACGGCAAAAACCTTGAAGATTATTATGACCTAATAAAAGAAGAATTAAATGTAAAGAGTATTGTTGTTGGAAATGAAATATCTCTTGATCTATCTATCACTCCAGAACTCAAACTCGAAGGGGAATACCGCGAGCTTGTTCGCCTGGTTCAAGATATGCGTAAAGAAAAAGGTCTTACTCCACAAGACGAGATCAGTCTTGCGCTCCCAGAAAAATACAGTGAAATAGTTGCGACTTTCGGCGAAGACCTGAAAAAGACAGTTGGAGCGCAGGAGGTAGTATTAAGGGGGGAAGAAGTTAGAATTAGTTAGTATGCACCCAATACACCACACTGAAGCATTTGTTCTCAAAAGTATTGAGAGCGGGGAAGCCAACAAACGGGTCTGGCTTTTTACCAAAGAATACGGGCTGATAGTGGCGACAGTGCAGGGTGTACGAAAACCCGGAGCCAAGTTACGTGCACATATTACTGACTACTGTTATATCAAGGCTGATATTGTAAAAGGGCGAGATGTCTGGAGGTTGGTGTCAGCACAAATACAAGAAAACCCGTTTGTGGGTGGCTACGACAAACTCCGTGCTCGCAGCTATATTCGCGCACTATCATTGGTCCAGCGGTTTTGTATTGAAGAAGGAGTAGAGCCAGAAGTGTTTGATCACTTGTTTAAGGTTATGAAAACACTCAACACCCCCTCTACAAACGCACCATTTTTTGACACGATTGTGTTATGGAAGATTTTAGTGCAGCTTGGATACTTGGAACTCTCTACTGATTTAGAAACACTCTTTCACCAACCATTGCTTGAGGTAGTTGATTTGCCTGAAAGTATTGGCAAGCGCCTTATAAAAGAGGTGACCGATGCGATACATCGTACGCATCTTTGATATACTGTACACACATGTCTTCTGAAGAAATTGATCACATCGCGGAGCTTGAACAAAAGCTTTATGCTCGAGACCCTGAGAGTGCACCAAAGCGCACTATTGGTATTTTACGTCCACTCAAAAACAATGTTGAATCTACCTGGGGACAAGATGACCTAGAAAAAAAGAAACGCGGCTATGTGCCAGGGGCTTCAGGGTACAAGCGGCTATTTATCATTTCTTTCTTTTTCTTTTTAGTAGCACTTGGGGCGGCACTTTTTTCTATCTATAGGGGTGCGGTTACACTCTCTAGTAAAAATGTTGAAGTGACTATTTTAGGAAATTCTTTTGTCTCTGGTGGGGAGGCGTTACCGATACAGGTAGACATGGTCAACAAAAATGCTGCCGACTTAGTCGATGCACAAATCACGCTCTCATACCCTAAAGGTTCAGTCGATGCTTCTGGGGGAGAGCTTGAAAGGATTCCTAAGCCTCTCGGAACGATTGCCTCTGGAAAAACAAAAACAGAAGAATTTTCTGTAGTGCTGTATGGAGAACAGGGAACTAGTCGTACGATAACTGCAACACTCGAATATAAACTCGCAGGATCCAATACGACTTTTGTAAAAGATACCGTGTTCTCAGTGATGATCAACTCTTCTCCTGTCACCTTGACGGTAGACGCACCGACATCTACCGCATCAAATCAACCGTTCACGATGACTATTCGAACGGTGTTTACGGGGGATAGCCTACTCGACAATGCTATTGTGCGTGTTGATTATCCCAATGGCTATGTGTTTAACTCTGCTATTCCGGCTCCAAGTAACGGGACCAATGTGTGGGCGCTCGGCGATTTGGTTAAGGGTACAGAGCGCACTATTTCTATAAAAGGAAAGTTGGTTGGTGAAGAACAAGATGAAAAAGCGTTCCATATATATGTTGGCTCTCGTACAAGTGACACCGACGCTCGTATCTCAGTGGCGTATAACTCAGCATTGAAAAGTATTATTATTGCGCAGCCTTTTATCTCAGGCTCTATTGCTGTTGGTAATCAGGAAGGTGATGTGGTTGCTCTCCCAAACGGCTCGATCGTCTCTGGTGTTGTGCGATATGAAAACAATGCCTCAACCAGGATTACAAATCCAGTGTTTACGCTCTCTCTAAACGGAGACACGATAGATGTTGATTCTATAAAAGCTGATAGTGGTGTCTATGACCCTTTAGAAAAACAACTTATTTGGAACAATGAGACAAGCTTTGACCTCGGATCACTCGAGCCCGGAGCTCGCGGTGAACTCACCTTTAGTTTTGATACTATTGCACCAAAGCCGGGCACAGCAGGAGATATCACGCTTGCGCTATCTGTGGCCGGGACATTTCCTGAAAGGGATTTCTTTGAAGATGCTATTTCAAATATTGATCAAAAAAGTATTCGATTTGCTTCACGTTTACAATTTGCCTCACAGGCGCTCTATTCAATCGGGTCTATAAAAAACACTGGACCATTTCCTCCGCGTGTTGATAAAGAAACTACCTACGCTGTTGAGTGGGTGATGCGACCAGTAGAAAATCCACTTAGTAAAGCAGTGGCTACGGCAGTATTGCCGATCGGTGTCTCATGGGTTGGGGTAGTATCACCACAGTCTGAAGCAGTTAGTTATGACCCAGAAACAAGAATCGTTTCTTGGAATATTGGTAGTGTGCCAAGAGCGACCAGTACACCACTTGTTCGCAGTGTGGCTTTTCAAGTTAAAGTAAAACCAGTAAAAAGTCAGCTTGATTCGGAGCTTCAGCTTCTTGGTGAGACTATGATTTTGGCTACTGATACCGTAGCAAACACCCCTCTTTCGATTACTCGACCAGCTTTGACCAACCGACTCAGTACTGACCCAGCCTATTCCGCTGGTAAGGAAAAAGTGCTACCATAGCCCCTATATGAACGTCTCTATGGAACAACTGATCAGTCTATGTAAGCGCAGGGGCTTTGTATTTCCATCTTCTGAAATATATGGGGGTATGGCCGGTGTGTATGATTATGGCCACTATGGTTCTTTATTGAAAGACAATATTCGCTCTGCTTGGCTCAAGCACATGATTCAACTTCGAGAAGACGTTGTTGGTCTTGATAGTGCTATTTTTATGCACCCTACTACTTGGAAGGCGTCAGGTCATGTGGACGGTTTCAATGATCCACAAGTTGACTGTAGGAATTGTAAGTCACGATTTCGAGCTGATCATATTCTCGAAGAGTTTGGTATTTCTGCAGATAAAGCCAGTATCGAATTTATCAATGAAGAGCTTGATAAACTTCGTGATCAGAAAAAGCTCGTTTGTACAAACTGTGGCAAGGCAGAGCTTACTCCAGCTCGCGTATTTTCAATGATGGTGAAATCAAACCTTGGCTCACCGGTAGACGTACTTGATGAAGACAATGTTGTCTACCTACGCCCAGAAACGTGTGGAGGTATTTATTTGGAATATAAAAATACACTTGATAGTTTGCATCCAAAATTACCGTTTGGTATTGCTCAGGTGGGTAAGGCATTTCGAAATGAGATTGCTGCTCGGCAATTTATTTTTCGAACACGAGAGTTTGAACAAATGGAAATGCAATATTTTCATAAGAAAGAAGAAACAGGAAAGCTTTTTAAAGAATGGCAAGAAGCGCGCTGGCAGTGGTATTTAACATACGGGATTCCTCTTGAGAAAATTCGATGGTTCAAGCATGAAAAATTGGCGCACTATGCGAGCGAGGCTTACGATATTGAATATAATTTTTCAGGCCTCGATGGATTTAAAGAAGTAGAAGGAATTCACGCACGAGGAGATTGGGATCTTTCACAGCATTCGAAGTTTTCCAGTGTAGATTTGAGTTATTTTGAAGAAGAAACTAAAGAGCGCTTTATCCCACATATTGTTGAAACATCTGCTGGATTAGCACGACAGTTTTTAATGTTTCTTGATAATGCGTATCAAGAAGAACAAACAGAAGGAGGTGATACTCGCGTGTTCTTGAAATTGCATCCAGCCTTAGCCCCAATTAAGTGCGCAATTTTTCCGCTCCTAAAAAATAAACCAGAACTCGTTGCCAAGGCTCGTGAAGTTTTTCTTTCTCTCCGAACAAAATTTATGTGTGAATTTGATGATAACGGCAATGTAGGAAAGCGGTATCGCCGCCAAGATGAAATAGGGACACCATTTTGTGTGGTTGTAGATTTCGACACGCTAGGAGAAAATGCAGAACTTCTCGATACAGTAACAGTACGAGATCGAGATACTGGCAAGCAGGAGAGAGTCGCAATTAGTGATTTGGAGTCGTATATACAAGAGAGGGTAAAATAAAAAGCCCCTTAGGGGCTTTTTTGTTAGTGACGTCGACGCCTCTTTATTGGTCTATTGACATATATAATAGCCCCAATGATTACAGCAATCGTTATCCAAAAACCAGTGCGAAAATTCGCAACAAAGTCACTATCTGCAATAAGAAAGAACAGTATCTTCATAATTAATATATTTGATACCTTTCAGGTTTACCCCATTTGCACGAGGTTTGTCAACCGTTTCTCAAAAATGCTACTATGAAGACATGATGGACCAGCGCCTTATTCGTATTAGCACAGATACTTTTGTTCGAGCAGTGCTTATTGGTTTTGCGGTGTATGTCGCGTTTCTTCTTCGAGATATCCTTCTTCTTATTCTCGCAGCTATTGTTATCGCATCGTTTGTTGAGTCTGGTGTGCGTGCCTTTGCTCGGATCAAGGTAAAGCGAATGTTAGCGGTCCCTATTATTTATACTATTGTTATTGCTATCTTATTTGCTGTCTTTTATGCATTCGTACCTATCATCTTTAGAGAGCTCTCTGGTGTTATCAGTTTGATATCGACCTATCTGCCATCTTCTTCAAATATCAATACACAATCAATAGAAGGAGCGAGTCAGTTTGTCACCACTATCTCGAAAAATACCACTATCCCAGACTTGCTATCAAATATCAAAAGCGTTGCCTCGAGTTTTTCTCAAGGGGCGACCTCTATTATCGGCAGTACCTTTGGTGGGGTAGTGAACTTGATTTTGGTTATCGTTATGTCGTTTTACCTCTCAATTCAAGAGCGTGGCATCCAAATGTTTCTCCGTATCATTACCCCAGCCAAGCATGAGCGCTATGTCATAGACTTGTGGGTACGAACACAGCGCAAAATCGGGCTATGGTTCCAAGGTCAGCTCTTTCTTGGTGCTGTCGTCGCTGTGATTGCTTTCACCGGCCTTGCACTCCTTGGAGTCCAATACGCATTTTTGATCGCTATTATTAGTGGTATTGCTGAACTCATTCCTTTTGGCCTTACCTTTGCTGCTATTCCTGCTGTTTTATTTGCTGTTATTAATGGCGGAGTTTTGCTTGGATTTAAAGTACTTATCTTTTATATTATTCTCCAGCAGATCGAAAACTACGTCCTTGGTCCTGCTATCGTGAAGCGTGTTGTTGGTATCCCACCGCTGATCGTGATGGTGGCGTTCTTGATAGGTATCACACTTGCTGGCTTCTGGGGCGCGCTCCTCGCTATTCCTGTTGCTGTGTTTGTGCTTGAATACTTGGGAGATGTAGAAAAGAGTAAATACGTGACTGTTACTGAAAATAAGTAGTACCAATATTGATATGAACAAAAAGGCCTTTTATATTACAACCACCTTGCCATATGTGAATGCGCCACTACATGTGGGACATGCACTTGAATTTGTGCGTACAGATGCTATCGCCCGATATAAAACCTTGGAAGGGTATGACGTATTTTTTAATACAGGCACAGATGAACATGGTCAAAAGATATTTGGTAAGGCACAAGAAAAGGGTATAGACCCTCAAGCTTTTGTTGACGAAAACTTTCTTGGATTTCGACAGCAAGTAGAGTCATTTGGTATTAGCCCCGACGTTCATTTTGTTCGTACTACCGACACTCATCATATTAGTGCTGCTCAAGAATTTTGGAAAAGGGTTTATGACAGGGGATACATTTACAAAAAAAATTACCAGGCAAAGTATTGTGTTGGTTGTGAAGAAGTAAAAACAGATTCAGATTTGGTAAATGGAGAGTGTCCACTTCACCCCGGTACAGTGTTAGAACTGATCGATGAAGAAAATTACTTTTTTAAACTTTCTTCATTGCAAAAAGAACTCCTTGATTTTTATGCATCTCGTCCAGATTTTGTAGTACCCGAATTCCGGTTCAATGAAGTAAAGGCATTTGTAGAACGTGGACTCGAAGATTTTTCTATATCACGTCTTAAATCAAAAATGAGTTGGGGGGTACCTGTACCAGGGGATGATGAGCATGTTATGTATGTTTGGTTTGATGCGCTAACAAACTATATTTCAACATTGGGTTGGCCAGAGAATATAGAACAGTTTGAAGCATATTGGGCGCAAGGAACACCGACACAGTACTGTGGTAAGGATAATACGCGCTTTCAAGCGCTCACCTGGCAAGCGATGCTTATTGCTGCGGGTATACCAAACTCTCATCAAATCGTAGTCAATGGACATATAACAGGAGACAAAGGTATTCGTATGTCGAAAACCCTTGGTAATGTGGTTGATCCACTAGCACTTGCTACAGAATACGGTGTTGATTCACTCCGGTTCTTTTTATTGAAAGAGGTTTCAAGCTTTGAAGATAGCCCATTTACTATTGAGCGTTTTCGAGAGGGTTATCAGGCACACCTTGCCAACGGTATTGGCAATCTGACCTCACGTATCATGACACTCTCTGAGACACACTGTGAAGGATTTGATGAGTTGCCACACGTAGAGCACCCTGAAGTAATAAAGAAAGCAATAGAAGGATTTGATATCCAAAAAGCTATGAATCATATTTGGGATACTATTGGAGAGATAGATCAAAAGATTCAACTCACGAAGCCTTTTAGTGTAGTAAAAGAAGATAAGGACGCAGGGGTGGCTTTGATAAGAGATTTGGTTTCTGATCTGTATGGAGTAGCAGTATCGCTTGCGCCGTTTATGCCGACAACAAGTGAAGCAATCATTGAGTGTATCCGAGATAACAAAAAACCTGTGACACCACTGTTTATGAGGTTGGAATAAAAATACCTTCCGGGTTAGGGGAGGTAGTTATTTAGCAGCCACTCTTTTTTTCCAATAAGCACCCCAATACTTGGACAAAATGCTCTTAGTATTAATATGGAAGATATCAATACCGATTAGGATAGTAAGTACCGATAATCCGATTATGATGTTGGGCCAGTAGGTGGCATCACTATCCCACCTTGCTAAAACAAGATCTTGTTTCGCTTTGTATTTATCCAAGTTTTGTACCAACAAAATAAGCCCGCAGGCAGACAAAATCGAACCGATTATTTTCTGTTTCATAGCCAATTGATTTGTTTTACTATACACTGAGACCTGTATGAGTCAAGACCTACAGACAATAGACACTCACTCTCATTTCAACCTCCACCAGTTTGAGTATGATTTGCCAGGCTCTATTTTACGCATGCAAGAGGCTAAGGTTGGGACTATCACTGTTGGTGTAGATTTGCCAACGAGTGATCATGCTATGCGCTTGGCACAAGAGCATGAGAGTATTTGGGCATGTGTCGGGCAACATCCGACAGAATGGGATAAGGAGTTTGATGAAGCAGAATTTCGGAAGCTTTTACAAGAACCACGAGTGGTGGCAGTCGGTGAGTGTGGTATTGATTATTATCGTGAGAAAGATAGAGGAGCTATTATTCCACAAAAAGAATTATTTTTAAAACAGATTCAGTTGGCGCACGAGTTTAACCTACCGCTCATGCTCCATATCAGACCACAAGAGGGAACAATGGATGCGTATGAAGAGGCACTGTTGATACTTGAAGAATATAAAAAAGAGTGGCCGCAGATGTCGGGGACGGCACACTTTTTCGTTGGTACGAAAGGTATAGCGCAGCGATTTTTAGATTTAGGATTTTATATTTCATTTTCAGGGGTTATTACGTTTGTAAAAGAATACGAAGAGCTTGTAGAGTTTGTTCCAATGGACCGTATTCTTCCAGAAACAGACGCGCCGTTTGCTACACCTGTCCCTCATAGAGGTACTCGCAACCAGCCAGAGTATGTGCTCGAAGTAGTAAAGAAAATAGCTGAAATAAAAGAACTTTCTTTTGAGGAAACACAGGAGCGGTTACTACAGAATGCTAAAAATCTTTTCTATATAACCTAATTTACAAAATACCTCTTTTAGGGTAGTATTGTGCCGTAGCCCCCGTTCGTCCCTTAAGGGATGCATTGGTCCGAAGCGGGCTCATTTAGCAAATAACAACAACTTGGGAGCTCAACTCCCAAGTTAACATAATGTCAGAATCAACAACACGATTGTACGAATGTGGATATACCCTCGTTCCTACAATCCCAGAAACTGAAGTTCCTCAAAAAGTAGATGCTCTTAAAACGCTTATCACAAGTGTTGGCGGCACTATCTCTTCAGAGGGAACCCCAGAATTTATCGACCTTGCTTACAGTATGGAAAAGACTGTTGGAAGTAAGAAGAGTACATACTCTCAAGGATATTTTGGATTTATCAAATTTGAAACAACTCCAGATACACTTGAAGCGATCAAGAAATCTCTTGACGCCGAAGCAGAGCTTGTCCGATATCTTCTTATCAAGACAGAAGAAGGGAACACTATTTCTTTCAAAAAGCCAAAAGTAGAAGCAAAGCGCGACACTGGTCCTATTGATGAAGCATTGCTCATGGAAGACGATATGATAGAAGACGAACCAGTCCTCGATCACGAAAAGCTTCCTGACCTTGCCTCTGAGGTAGCCGAAGAAAAGCCTGAGCCCGAAGAAGTAGCGTAAACCACGCCCGTGGTATACTCCTCACTATACGCCTAATCAATATTACCCATGTATCTCAACAAAGTATTTCTTATAGGGAATCTCACTCGTGACCCAGAACTGAAGGCTCTTCCGACAGGGACAAAGGTTGCAAGTATTTCTATGGCTACTAACCGCACCTGGAAAGATGCAGGAGGTGCCAAGAAAGAAGCTGTCGAATATCACAATGTTGTGGCGTTTGCCAAGCAAGCAGAAGTGATCGCACAGTACTGCAAGAAAGGAAGCTCTCTCTATATTGAGGGGCGCATCCAGACTCGAAGCTGGGACGCAACTGACGGTACAAAAAAGTACCGCACAGAGATAGTTCTCGAAAACTTCCAATTTGGTCCGAAAGGCGCTGGATTTGGAACGGGAACAGGTGCACCAATGACTGGTCCGCATTCAGATGCTGAAGCTCCACAAGCACAAGCAAAGCCTGATCTCGATACTATTGAGTATCCTGAAGAAGAAATAAATTTGGAAGACATACCATTCTAATAGAATTTTAATTTTCACTTATGAAACAAGATTACTTTAACGCAAACAGTATTCATCATATCGACTACAAAGATGTTGATAGTTTGAAGAAGTTTCTTAACCCAAACGCACGAATTAACTCTCGAAAGCGTACCGGCCTCACTGCTAAAAATCAGCGTTCACTTGCTGAAGCAGTAAAGCGAGCTCGATTCATGGGACTTCTCCCGTTTGTGGCTAATTAACTACTGTATACAAAAAACCGCTCGAAAGGGCGGTTTTTTGTTATTTTTAGGTGTTGTGGTAGTATCAGAAAAATTAAAACAAATGAATAATCTGAAACTATTTATGCTTATGCTTGGTTGTAAGCCTCCAGGCAGGTACACAGAGCAACATGACATTCTTTTTACTATCGCTCCTGATTTTGCTGGTACAGAAACAGACGCCAGGGCTTTTTGGAAAGAGGCTGAAAAGATTCACATTGATGCATGGAAAACAGTTACAAAGGTTGATGGATATAAAATTTCAGTGGTTCCAAAGAACGCTATTAAAGATGGTGGTAGACTAAAGTTGTTCTTCATCAACCTGGGCGGCTATAAAGAAAATGTATTTGATGAGTTCCACTACAAAATCCTTATTGTTGCTGAAAGCATTGATGAAGCCAATCGTAAAGCAAAAGAATCTACATTTTTCTTACATCATCCAGCTCCTTCAAAAAGTGCCCGTCCTCATCTTGACGATAAGTACGGCGTTGATGTTGATGATAGTTATTCTGTAGAAGAAATACTTCCCGGTTATTTGAAAGATGAATATTCAATTCTTATTGAGGACATGCTCTTTAAAGGAGATGTTATGGAAGATGAGGTTCACATTGGATATCAAAAGTATGAAAAGGAAGAAGCGTAAATAAAAAACCTCCAGTCGGAGGTTTTCTTTTTGTATTAGTTAGCTCGCTCGACGTATTCGCCGGTTTCACTATTGATACGGATCTTTTCACCAACGGTGATGAAGAGTGGTACGGTGATAGTCGCACCTGTTTCAAGTGTTGCTACTTTGTTTCCGCCTGTTACACTTGCGCCCTTGATAGCTGGGGGAGTGTCAGTCACTTCGAGTTCGAGTTTGATAGGAATCTTTACCCCGATCACTTTTTCCTCGTCTT
>CAYHJY010000007.1:0-13303 GCA_964357135.1 uncultured Candidatus Saccharibacteria bacterium | reverse complement strand
GCTATCAAACTGAGCCGTGCATATGACGCTGAAGGCAAGGTCACTGTCTCACCAAAAGAACTAGTTGCTATACCAAGTTTTTCAAAGGAATTTGTTGATTTGATTGGGGACGAAATAGTAAGTATAGAAAGCTCACCGGTAAAAGTAGGTAACACTGTTTTTATAACAAACTCCGGCGGTAGAATTATGGGATTTGATGTCTCAAACGTAGAGCAAGGTGTAGCGCCAACCGTATTTGATTTTTGGATGGGAGACGATATCGATGCCACACTCGTCAGTGACGAAAAAGGCTTTATCTATGCTGTCAGCGAAGAAGAGCGGCTGAACGCTCGCTCAAAAGAAGTAGGTCAAATAGCTAAACTCAACCCTAAAAACCCTACGAACCCTCTTGTGTGGAGCGTACACGTACCTAAACGAAATGGTATAACAGGCGGTATCTGGTCTACCCCTGCACTCTATAAAAATAATCTCTACGTCACCACAAACCCTGGTGACCTACTGACTATCGATACTACCTCTGGAGAGATACTCGATCGCACCTTTATTGGAGACCATGCTTGGAGCTCACCAAATATCATCGATGACACCATTGTTGTTGGTACCTGCCAAGGATCGTTGAAAGCGTTTTCATTACAAAACCCAAGTGCACCAAAACCACTATGGTCTCTCCCTATCGGAGGTGAAAGTTGTATCGAGTCTACTCCCGCCGTTTGGAATGGCAATTTCTATTTCGGTACTCGTGAGGGGTTTATATTTAAGGTAGGGCAAAAGTAACCACAGTTGAAAGGCTCTATTTTTCATGCTAGAATAGCCTCTGTAATACTTTTATGGCTCAGACACTACAAATCATTCAAATAGCTTCTAGTCTTGTGTTGGTAGCTCTCGTGCTACTTCAAAAGGCGAGCGCAGATACCGGTAGTACTCTTGGTGGAGACGGATCATCATTTCTTCAGACACGACGTGGCGCTGAGCGTTTTTTGTTTATCCTTACTATTGTAGTAGCGGTGGTTTTTGTTGGCGCAAATGTTGCCTCAATCGTACTCTTTCGATAACTCACTGTAGCGGAGTGCTACAAACACAATTTTATTTCTGATTATTTTCTTATGAAATTACATCTGGCATCATTTGTTTCATTTCTAAAAACAAAACGGTTTCCTTCTCGAGATGATATCAATGCATTTTGGGATTCATCGTTTTCTCTATCAAAGGCAATCGTTCTTGGAGGCTCTATCCTCTGTATAGCTTTATTTTTAAGCATAGTGATGCACATTAGTGCACTGTTTTCAAAAGAAGTCCCTGACTACGGTGGCACCATAACCTTCGGGACCATTGGAGCACCGCGCTATATCAACCCTCTCCTTGCCAACAGCGAAACTGATTTGGCTCTGGCTAGTTTGGTCTATGCGCCCTTAGTACAAAAAGGTGATGATGGCTCCCTAAAACCTGTCTTAGCAACAGAGTGCGTAGCGAGTCCGGATGCAAAAAGCTATCAATGCTCTCTTCCTCCTACCGTAACCTTTTCTGACAAGTCTAGTCTTACAAGTGCTGATGTCGCTTTCACTTTTGAAACAAAAAAAGCAGTGGCCCTTCGTACTGATCCGACAAGTCCGTGGCGCGACATTAGAGTAGAGACACCAAATCCACAAAGCGTTGTTATTTATACGGTAGGCAGCACTCTCGAACTCAAAGAAAAAATGACACTTGGCATCGTACCAAAAGCACTGTGGGAATCTATACCTCTCGAAGCGCTCGAAGACAGCACTCTTAATATGGCACCTATCGGAGCTGGTGCGTTTATAGTGCAGCGCATAAAAACAACTAGTACTGTACCAACAGAAGTGGTGTTACAACCAAATCCAAGATGGCTTGGACCAAAACCGTATGTACATGAATTGATTGTAAAAAGTTACGCAAACCAACTCGACCTCAAGTCAAACCTCCGAGCAAAAGCAATAACAAGTACAAGTAGCCTACGAGGAACATACACTGACAGTGATATAGAGCGTGATTTTTCTATTACCTCAATCAAAACAAACAAAACTGTTTCTCTTTTTATGAACCAACAACTCCTTGGAAACGCTATAGCGGCGCGACTTGCCTATGCCAACTACTTTGTTGACAGAAAAAATATAATTGATACTATAGAAAATGGTTATGGATCCCCTCTTTTCCCTAGTGGAGAAGCCCCTCGCTCCCCGACTCTCTCACCGATATCTATCTCAATTGCGGTACAAAAAGATGATGATCTGATAAAAACAGCAGACATCCTCTCGAAAGACCTCGAAGCATTTGGTATACTATCCACGGTGAATGTATTTGATCAAGGAGTATTCACTGATCAACTACACCTCGGGCAATATGCGCTTGTACTCGTAGCAACTACGAACGAGACAATTTCAGGATACCAACGACAGATCCCGCTCTATACAAAGTCCATCCTTCATATCGCATCTCCGGATGTTCATACCCCGACTCCAGCACATCTCGAGTTTGGTCATGAGTCTCTGCGTGATGCATCTGCTTGGTATGCACGGACTGACAAAGTATGGAAATGGTTTAAATAATTACAAATAAATCTAAACAAAGTATGACAGAACAAACACAAACAAATACACAACAAACACCTCGCCCGCAAACAGGTGCTCCAGCAAAGAGACCCTTTGTAAAGCGAAACAAATCATTTAATAACCGCAATCAATTCAAGCGTCGCCCTACTCAACCAACTGTTGAAATGCATGAAATCAATGCTATGCCGGCTGAAAGAAAAACGGCACATATTCCTGACGTAGCACCAGGCGTTATTCGTATTATCCCGCTCGGTGGAGTAGAAGAAATCGGTAAGAACATGACCGCTATTGAAATCGGCGACGATATTATCGTTGTTGACGCTGGAATGTTTTTTGCCAACGGCGAAACACCTGGTATCGACTACGTCATTCCAAACACTCGCTACCTCGAAGAACGAAAGCACAAAATACGAGCCCTTATTGTCACTCACGGTCACTTGGACCACATCGGTGGTGTACCGTTAGTTCTCTCTCGTATCGGTAACCCTCCTGTGTATTCACGAAACCTCAGTATCCTTATGATTCGTAAGAGACAAAGTGAATTCCCTCATCTTCCTGCATTAAATGCAATTGTTGTAGAAAAAGGTGAATCACTCACTCTTGGAAAGATCAAAGTGAGATTCTGGGGTGTCACACACACAGTACCTGATTCTATGGGGATTATTATAGAAACTCCTTATGGAGATATCGTTACTCCTGGTGACTACAAGCTTGATCAAGTTGACGGTATTGTAAGTGCAGAAGAAGAAGCTGAATACAAACAATTCGACAATGCAAACAACCTTCTCCTCCTTACCGACTCAACCAACATAGAGAACGAAGGTTTTGCGCTTGCAGAAGTCAAAGTGCACGAAGGTATCGAAGCAATATTCAGACGCGAAGGTCACAACCGTATTTTTATGGCGGCGTTTGCTTCTCACATCACTCGACTTATTAAAGTAGTTGAAATTGCAGAAAAGCTCAACAAAAAAATAATCATAGAAGGTCGTAGTATGAAAACGAACTTAGACATTGCAATGCAAGCAGGTCTATTAAAACCTAAGAAAGATACAATCATATCTGTTGATCAGATCGATAGTTACCCACCTGATCGTATCTTGGTACTTGTAACAGGTGCTCAAGGAGAAGAATTTGGGTACCTTAACCGATTGGCCAACAAGACAGTAAAAAAGGTAACTCTGAGAAAAGGAGATCGTATTATTCTTTCTTCTTCGATAGTTCCGGGAAATGAACGAGCCGTACAAGCAATGAAAGACGGTCTCTCACGACAAGGGGTAAAGATTATTTCTTTCCGAACTCCAGGAGAAGACTTCGTGCACGCAACAGGTCACGGTAACAAAGAAGATATCAAATGGCTACACCGAAAAATGCATGAAAAATTCTTCATTCCTATTCACGGACACCACTACCATCTTGAACTACACAAAGAACTTGCTATGGAACTTGGTATCCCTGAAGAAAACATCGTGGTACCAGACAACGGTAGTATCATCGAAATAGTTGATGGAGGTACTCGTATGGTTGTTCGCAAAGAAAAAGCCCCAGCAAATCCTATGGTGGTTGATGGATTCTCTATTGGCGATGAACAATCTGTTGTGCTTCGTGACCGACAAGCCCTCGCTGATGCAGGTATGTTTGTCATCATCGCAACAGTAGACCAAAAGACAGGAATACTCCGCAAGAGTCCTGATATTATTTCTCGCGGGTTTGTCTATCTCAAAGAAAACCAAGAGCTCCTGCGACACACTCGTACACTCATCAAGCGCACCGTTGAACAAGTTTACGGTAAGGGTGGCAATGACGGAGCTAACCTCGACAACGTAAAAAACATTGTTGCAGAAACTGTTGCAAAATACTTATACCAAAAAACTGCTAAGAGTCCTGTGGTAATTCCTGTTATACTAAGCGTATAACAATGAATCCCGAACAAAATAATACATGTAATCGCCGTATGGTTTGTTATAATAAACAGATGTATAGTCGAAGCATGTGTTTTTTTGTTAATGACGGAAATTTTTAATTTCCTATTTTGTACGGGATGAAGACACATCTACGCTTTATTTTTCTCGCATCGTTTTTCTTCTCACTCCACATGGCGCTCTTGGCATACTTGAACTCAAGTATGCTGAGTCAGTTTGCCTCTCCGACAACTATTAGTATCGTCTACACAGTAGCCTCGGTACTCTCGTTGATTCTTGTAAGTATTGCGCCAAGTATTGTTCGAAGAATTGGCGCTTTTCGGTTTATATCATGTGCACTACTTAGTAGTGGTGCCTTGCTGTACCTTATTAGCACACACACAGGAAGTGCTATTGTGCCGTTCTTCGTATTATATTTCTCACTAAATTCTGTAGTACTCTATGGGCTTGATCTCTTTCTTGAACACTATAGCTCCGAAGGACAAACCGGAAATATCCGTGGCCTTTACCTTACCTTTGGTAATATTGGCTGGGTAGCAGCACCAATCATCTCAACCACTCTCCAAAGCACGCTAGGATTTTCTGTTATTTATATAGTAGCTGCCTGTGCAGTAGGCGCATCTCTTGTTGTGATGTTTAGTAGCCAAAGAGGTTTCGTGGACAAGGCGTACAATACTTCTTCACTTTTAGATGGTCTGCGTATCTTACGGAGACATAAAAATATTCGACTTATTACTACACTGAACCTCCTCCTACAGCTATTCTTTGTAGTGATGGTTATCTACTCTCCTATTTATCTTACTACCGTTATTGGCTTTTCGTGGAAAGCCCTTGGTATCTTGTTAACAGCCATGCTGCTACCATTTGTTATTTTCCCTTATCCTACTGGCTACATTGCCGATAAATACCTCGGAGAAAAAGAACTCATGATTACAGGACTGCTGATTATGGGGCTGGCAACTCTCTACTTTGCTAACTTGGGCCAGTCAACGCTTGTATTGTATGCGGTGACACTCTTTAGTACTCGTGTTGGCGCTAGTATCCTTGAAGAGATGTGCGATAGTGCCTTTTTCAAACAAGTCTCTGATGCTGATTCAGCGGTGATTAGTATCTATCGAAACATGATGCCGTTTGCCTATACTATTGGACCACTCATTGCTGGAGCAGTCTTTGCTCTCACTTCATACTACGTGCTGTTCAATATCCTTGGGGTACTAATGATCCTGGCGACACTTATCGCTCTCCAAATAAAAGATAGTCGCTAAGCAAGCCTATAGAGCGAGCGTTGTTTTATAATGAGTGCTTCTTTTTGTAGACCCAACAATGCTGGTACTAATTCTTTCTCAGTACAACCAGTAATCAGTACTAAACTAGAAAGAGACTGTCGTGAGTCAATAAGCGCCTTTACTATTAGTCCTCGTACTCGCCTATTTGAACCCATAAACGTAGACTGCTTAGTGTAAAGAGTGCTTTGACGATGAACTTTTATCCCCTGACTTTTTAAATATGAACCATAGTCCATCAGAGCGGAGTACCAGTGCCGCGGATTTTTAGTATCGAGCGTGCGCTCTACCAATTTTAAAATATCAGCGTCACTCACGACCTTCCTCTTAGGGAAAAAGTGATGAACAAATACTGTTCGAATATTTGTTTCAATAAACACATGGGGTTGATTGAATGCGAATGTTGCTACTGCTCGTGCAGTATAGTGACCAATACCAGGGAGCTTTTCTAATACAGGTACTTCTGTAGGAAATGTTTTATAGGAAAGTAGCTCTGTAGCACACTGGTGTAAAAATCGTGCGCGACGATTGTACCCAAGACCACTCCAGAGTATTAAGACTTCAGCTTGTGGGGCCTGCGCCAAACGTTTTGCTGTAGGAAATGCTTTTAAAAACTGTTTATACTTTTCTAAAACACGAGACACTTGTGTTTGTTGAAGCATTATTTCTGAAACGAGGATTTTGTATGGGTCAGTTGTTTGTCGCCACGGCAAATCATGTCTGCCATGCTTTTTGTAAAAAACACTCACAGTTTTATTAAAAAGCTTTTTTTCTTTTATAAACATATGAGGCAATACCTGTGCTAATAAAAGACACCGCCGCAAGAATCAACACCAATGTCCCTATCCTACCAAAAAATGTATCTACTACGGAAACAGTGCTTGTTGCTAGCCCTGTCATCCAACCAATACCGCCAAGATATAGCGCTCGAATAAATATCCCTACAAAAGTACTAATAAGATATGGTCGCAGTGGCACCCGCAGCAACCCACAGGCCGCGGTGATAAGAACATTGGGAAATAAAGGAACAAATCGCAATACGGTAAGAAATACAAATAGTCGCGGTTCTGCTGCTACACGTTGTTGTACTTTTTCAAATTTTTCGTATCTAATAAAGAAAAATTTTCCATACCGCTTAATTGCGGGTGTCCCTCCATAAAAAACAAGGCCATAAACCACCAGTGAGCCTATTGCCACACCAAGAGCAGCTGGGAGCGCAACCATGGTTACCAATTTCACAAAACCAGCAAAAGATACTTCTGTGCCAGCTAAAAGAAACAACCCTGCACCAGACTGTATAAGGACCGAAGGGATAGGAATAATAATTTCTTCGATAACAGATGCTAAAAAAACGCCTAATCCTCCAAGAGAAATGATGAGCTGTTCAATATATGTTGTGATTGATGTAATCATATTAAAAAGGGTGCTCTTTTAGTCCAAGTGTATACGCAAAGCGAACCATAACAGGGTGCATCACATAGGTGATAAGTAAACACACAAAGGCAAGCAACAAGGAAACATGCCCTATAAGAAAAAGAATAGCACCGCTCACAATCACATAATCTCCATGGTCAATAAAAGGGACGAAAACATCGTTTTTATTCATTCTTCTTTTTATAAAACTGCCGAGTGCATGACCAAAAAAAACGAAAATTGGGGTAAGTAGTGCAACAACCGCTGCATAAATACCTGTAAGAAAAAATAACTGACCCAATAAAACAGCAACAATCAGCCCTAGGATGGTCGTTGAGTTTCCTAAAACTCTTTTTTTATCAAAAAGATACACTCCTAAATCAAACGGTCGATCAATAGAGGCAACGAAAGGGCTATATTTTTTTAGTACGTACAAAAGATTTAACGCACTATTTGTTATCCAGGTAATAGCTAGAAAAAGTAAAATATTATATACCGAGAGTGTCATCATAGCGTTGTTTTTCTACCATAACATAGAAATCAAATCCGTGCTTACGCATTTCGCGATCAAATACCGAAAGTGGCTCTGGAAGGCATGGTGGTGTACCAATATCAATGTTTGATCTCCACCATACGCCATCAAAAAACTCTCGAGTCTTTACTACAGATATATCTTGTGTGTAGAGAGAGTTAAACTGCTGTTTTGTTAAAATAGTACTTTTGTTTTTATTGTATTCACCTTTTGTAAAACATGTCGTCCCGGGAACAGTCACTGGTCCATAGGATATGTTTTCATTGTATTGTTTCGCAAGCGCTTTTACCGTTATTGTTTTTTCTGCGCTTTGTTTTTCTACCAAACCTACTGCTCTATTAAAAATAAAATACTCTTGTCCTCTTTCTATTTCAATAGATCCATACGTATGTAGTGCCCTATCCCGAACACTAGCAAGCCACCACGACATAAGAAAAAGAACAATGAAGTACATGCCATACATACGAGGCTTAGTTTTTGTAATAAAAAGAGCAAGAAAGCCAAGTAGACAAAATGTAGCCATACACTGAGTAAAAACAATAACCCAAGAAGCAGTTGGAAATACTAGTGATGCAACACATCCAAAAAGTATTGCCACAACAACACTGCTGAGCAGCTTGTGATTAGCACCTTTTTTAAGATACAAGAAAAAAGCAATTGCAAGAACAACGGTCGGAACAAGGAGAGAAAGTATCCCTCCATCAATAGCCCCCTTTATGAGAGAAAAGACAACAATCCCATACCACAGCACAAAGAGTCTTCTCCCTAGTATAGCTGGCGAACTCTCTCCATAATACCTGTTGATCAAAAAGGTTCCAGTGACAACAACCCCTACAAGCAAAAGACCTCCTATAACTACAAGATATTGAGGGAAAAGCCCAAAATACGCACTACCAGCATCAAAGGTGGCAAAACTACCACCTTTTATCCACTGCAACATCCCTCCGATAAACACCTTGGCTTCATGTATATGATTGATGATACTACTTGATATTTCATTATTGTTGGCAGTAATAATGAAAGTTCCTATTGAGATATTGTAGGCTTTGAGTAAAAAGATATGCATACCCAACCCAAAACCATATAAACACGACAACAGCAACACAAACCATCGCACCCCAATAGGTTTTATGTTTTTAAGATATGTAACTATGAAAAATAGTGCCGCAACAAAAAATACAAAAAGTATACCCTTGACGCTACTCCTCCCTCCAGCAAACAGGTTTACAAATGAATGGAGTACTGAAAACATGTCTTAAAAAGAGCCTTGACCAAAACCAAAGGATGAATCTTTCGCTTCAAGATTTTGAGTATATACTCTATAAGAAACATCGTCTACTGCAATACCTAAGTCTGTGTAGTGCTGACCTAGCATTGCTGGTGCTGCATAATAATAAACAAAGAAGATACCATTTTGTGTATCAGAACAAGCAATTCCACAAGGATCTCTCGGCAAGGTTTTCATATACGGAGATAATTGTGTAGCCAATGTTGGCCAATTAGAGTTTGTTTCCGTTGCAAAACAAGTACTATCTCCTGATAATGGATCCGAACAAGAGGGGTTGCCAAGGTTGGGTGCCTCTCCGTTATCTAGTATGTATAGCTCTATAGCCTTTTGAATTTCTTGGACGTCACGAACTCGACGAGCGTCTCGACCTTTTTTGCGAGCTAGATCGATTGAGGCCACAATAACAGCTGCCAATACTCCTATAATAGCTATCACTACCAACAACTCAATTAGAGTAAACCCCGACTGCTTCTGAAATAGTCTTTTCATACGTATAATTATATCTCCCGCTTAAGAAAACTCAAATAGGTACTTTTGTAGAGTTTTAACCTTGTCTTTTTCTATCTCAATACCCTCCTTTTTATACAGTGCCAGCCGCTTGGTTCGATGTGTCTCGTCCACCCATATTCGTCCATCAGCGTAGACAATGCGGTGAAATGGTATTCTCGTCTCTCCATCGTTATATGCTTTCCCAAGAATGGCTGTGATGCTCTGAGAAGCCATTGCACCTCCTCCAGCCGCCCTAGCAATACGCCCATAGGTCGTGACTTTCCCAGCAGGAATCATCAAAGCTATTTTCACTACCCGCTCACTAAATGTTTTCATTGCCTTAGAGTATAACAAAAAACACCCCCAGCAATGGAGGCGTCTTTCGAGTTTCTCTTTATTTTAAAATACCAATTTTAAATCCTGCCAATTCTGCTACTGGTCGAGATTGACCACCATGTTGTCCATTAAATGCAGTACTTGCATCTACTCCACACATGCCTTTAATGGCACTAGATCCACCTGGGTGTCGAGAGATCCAAGAAGTCAGATTGTACACATTCCCAGAAACAACACTCCAGCAACTAGCACTGTTGTTATGAATAGCTACTTCTGCAAGAGTATAACTTGTACTACCTGTCCCTGAAGGAGGCGTCACAACAACTGGAGGCGTACGCGGCCTATCATCATCCTCGTCGTCATCGTCCCTATCGTCATCCTTATCATCATCGTCATTTTTGCGAGAATCGTCATCGTCATCACTATCCTTTTTATCACTATACCCTGAGGATCCTGATTTGTTATCTGTTTTAATTTTTATTTCATCATCTTTGACTTCAACACGGATTCTCCCATCGATAGTGCGGATATCGATTTGTGACTTGCCATCATCATTTTTTATTTGTACCCCAACAGCGCTATCCGCTGGAAGTGTACCGAGATACCGATTTAGTTCATTGGTAATAGCGGTAAGTCTAACTCGAGCATCAGCATCAGCAGAAGCTGAAACACTGTTTAGTAGTGCTATAGCAGCATTAACACCAACAGTTACCCGACTTTTTTCTTTAGAAGAAAGATCTCTAGAAATAGTAGAGTCTTCTGCTCTACTTGCTCTATCTTCTACTTCAAAGTCTAGCCTTGATTCAATAAAAGACTTTGTGAGTGTAGGGAAATTTTTTATTATGTCTTCTATGACCAGCTCTTTTGTTTTAGCATTGTTTGTAAAAACAAACTTTTTATCTACGCCGTACTCTATTTTCACGACAGTCTGATTGGTAAAAACATCTACTTCGATTTTAGACACACTAGTTTCAGAAATATCTGCAGCTGCTGGCCTTGTCATAGAAGGACTACTCGTTGCAATCTTCTCTACTTCTTTTACACGCTCATCAGCAAATGCGATACGAAGTGCATTTTTCTTTTGTTCGCCCGCCAAACTAAGTCTGAGATTTTCAACAGCTCTATCTATGCCAAAGAGTGGATCTCCGGGAAGAGAGTTATCTGCCAAAGCAGCAGTTCCCCCAAGTCCAACTGCAAGCACGAGAGCGATAATAATAGGTTTCAACATAAATTGTTTATTGTGTTTAACTGGTAATACTTTTTTGTTTGCTTGAAAAACGCTCCCCCAGACACGACTTTGTTCCTCAGCCGAAAGAGTTCGAAATGAGGTTTCAGAGATTATTTTTTCTATGTCTTGGTTGTTGTTATTCATACCGTAATACTTTTTTTAAGCGCGCTATAGCTCTATGGTGCCGAACCTTGAGCGTATTTTCATTGTCTCCAAGAAGCCTGGCGATCTCTGAAAAAGAATGACCTTCCATGTGCCTCAATATCAAAATCTCTTTGTCTGCTGAGCGGAGCGTCTGCAAGGCGTTTAGTACATCTATTTTTGTACCACCTTCTTCGACACCAGTATCTTCAACATCTTCCAAAGATTCAAGTGACACATCTCGCCTCCATGACCGAAAGATTCTTCCGAGCTTTCTTGAAGCGATACGATACAAAAATGCATCGAGAGACGTATCTCCTTGGTATGAAAATGAGGGCAATCCTTTCCAAAAATCAATGAACGTATCCTGTAGTACATCAAGCGCATCTTCTCGACTCTTTGCCCTGGGTCGGATAAACCGAAAGACCCGAGGAGAAAGCATGCTAAAGAGCACTCGAAACGATGCTTCATCTCCGGCTTGCGCCTCTGAGACTATTGACTGTAGATCTACTGATTGTTCCATACGAGCCTCTGTATATATAATGCCACTATAGAGCCAAAAGGTTACAGCTTCATATTACTCAGTAGTAACCCCGTCAAACTCGGCCTCGTTTGCCATAGCCTCAGCTTTGGTTTCTCTCACAATACCGTCTTTGTGATGCGCAGGACTATAGATAGTATAAAGCTTCAAATCTTCAGTTTCTGAGGTATTTATCACGTTGTGCTGTGCCCCAGAAGGTACTACTATAGCCACACCGTCTCCTACCACATACTCAGTTTCATTTATAACTACTTTGCCTTCTCCTTTTTCAAAACGAAAAAATTGATCATTTTCTTCATGTGTCTCTAGTCCTATTTCTTCTCCTGGTTTGAGACTCATCAAAACTAGTTGGCTATGTGCGCCTGTATACAGCACCTTACGGAAAGTAGTATTTTCTAGGGTTTCTTTTTCTATGTCTCCTTTGTATCCTTTTTTCATATACCTAGAGTATACTCCTTATTTCTTAAATGAGAGTTTCTCTTCCTTCAGTCGAAACTTGATGATTTTTGTGATTAAAGGTGTTGGGAGAGGTTTTTCATAAGGAAATCTGATGCAACCCTTGGAATAACTTATACCCTTTTTATCTAACTCTTCCTTAAAAGGCTCTATGCCAGATGGTGCTGGATAAAAGCCGAGATGTCCTTTCATTGCTGCGTAGTGGATGAGGTTCTTGCCGTCTATCTCTATAGTTGGCATGCCATACTTGATACTTTCCACCCCCTTAGTGATAAGTTCTTTTGTCAAAATCCTCATTTCCTTAATCTTTGGAAGAAACTCTTTCGGAACGTCTTTTATATAGCTATTTACATCTTTATACGTTTTCATAAAAACATTATATTTGATATTTTTTGTGGAGCGTAATCGGAACACCGCTTCTTGCTGCTTTATCGATAGTGTCTTGCGTGCCAGTACTGTTATTTACTTGGAAGGCGTATACCTCATCAGAAATCTTCACTTCTTCATCGTGACGAAGATCATAGTGATCTTGAGTGATGATGTCGTTCGGCATTTCTACTAACGACTCTGGGTTGGCGTCTTTTATTTTCTGTAACACTACCTCAAGGGCATCTATAATCTCAGTCGTTACTGGCTCCATGCACCAGTTGGTGTGGTAATCATAAATATAACTTTTAAATACAGCTGGGATGATAACCTTAAGTCGAGATGCATCAGGATACAGCTTCATAGCTTCGTCCATAGCAAAATAATCGACTCCTGTCGCTCCGCCGGTCACTATCCCGTCTCCCCGCTCTAGCACCTCCCGAGCCGCCGCCCGCACATCATCTTCTACCTCTTTGTTTGTAAGTTTCCATGTCCCTGTAAATAATATCCATTTCATAAGAGCATGCTAACACATAAGCTCTTTGTTATGAAACAGAATTTTTTCGGCTTTTCTTAAGAAAATAAAAACCTGCAAGGCAAACTACCATGAGTAGTAACACTGACCCTCTGTATTGAATGTCTTCACCATAACTTCTTAGAAAATAGAAAGTGAGTATCCACACAAGTGGCCCAACAATAGCAGCAGCTCGTTCAAATACTGTAAAAATACTGAAGAATTCTCCT
>CAYHJY010000006.1:0-14070 GCA_964357135.1 uncultured Candidatus Saccharibacteria bacterium | reverse complement strand
ATTGTCGTGCATATGAAGAGAGGGACTCCACATATCGACGCTGCCCTTCCGCAAAGATAGTATCAAAAGCCAGAGAACTTTTTCCTGAACCTGATAACCCTGTGATAGCAATCATTTTGCCACGCGGCATTTCAACCGACACGTTTTTGAGGTTGTGTGTTCGAGCTCCTTTTACCACTATCAATTGTTCACTTTCCCCTAATTTCTTCATAAATATAAGCGATTGTAGCATATTCTCAGTTCTCCGTTATATACTAAGACTATGAATACCATAAGTGCATTTTTGTCTCTTTTTACCACTAAGGCATCTGCCCACGTAGGATATGTCGTTGGGCAAGAAGATTTTATGAGCAATCTTGGTCGAGATACAGAGTATTTCTTTTCACCACTTTTACATAAAAATAACTTACTTATGATTTTTGCCACCCTTGTAGGAGTTTTTGTTCTTTATTTTTTAGCATGGAAAATACGACCTATTAGAAATAGAATAATCGCATTACGAATGAGGCTTGATACGTACGACGAATACGTACCCTGGATTTTACGACTATCTCTTGGTATAGCCCTTATTGGAGCATCAGTCGCTCATGTTTTGATCTCACCAGTGCTTCATTTCGGGGCTTTTTCCGCGATACAGCTAGTAGTAGGGTTTGCACTACTTGCTGGTTTCTTGGTCGTACCGAGCGCTATTATTGCTCTTATTCTCTATATAATGGCGTTGTCACAGAGTTACTATATTAACGGAAATTTAGCGATGGTTTCTGCACTTTTAGCACTGCTCATACTTGGTAGTATGCGCCCAGGACTTGATGACTTGTTTGGAGTACCGCATATTAAAACCGATAGATTTAAAAAATTTGTCCCCTTACTACTGCGCATCGGTATCGGAGGTGCACTCGTTTTTCTTTCTCTCTATGAAAAAGTCTTAAACCCTCATGTTTCTGACCTGGTGGTCGTTAAATACGGACTTAATAACATTATTCCTGTGGGGGCAGCGATGTGGGTCTTTGCTGTTGGAATGATAGAACTTGCAGTAGGACTCTTTATTCTCATAGGGTTCCAAACCCGTTTAGTAACTGCAATAGCTTTTGTAGTTCTCATAACAACATTCTTCTTCTTTAAAGAAGAAGTGTACTCTCATGTCACACTCTTTGGTGTCCTCTCTGCCCTATTTATAACAGGAGGTGGAAAATGGAGTCTGGATTACCTCTTAAAAAAACGGTAATTGTTACTTTTCTGGGTTTATATACGTTTTCTCTTTTAGAACTCCGATCTCATCACGAAGAATCGCTGCGGTTTCAAAGTCGAGCACTTTCACTGCTTCTTTCATTTCAGCTTCTTTAAGTGCGATCAGTTTCTCAATTGGATTTTTCTTCCCTCTTCCTTTTTTACCCTTACTTGCCGCCTCAACTGCTGCAAAGAGTTCCATATCGAGAGCGAGCTCAGCATTCACTGCTTTTGCGTGGTCACTTTCCATTCCTTCAGTGATATCATTGATCGCTTTTGAAATAGTCATCGGTGTAATACCGTGCTTTTTATTGTAGGCAAGCTGTACATCACGACGACGCTTTGTCTCACCCATCGCTCGTTCCATAGAGCCTGTAATATGGTCAGCATAAAGAATAACCCGTCCATTAGAGTTGCGCGCCGCACGCCCAATTGTTTGAATCAAAGACACTTCACTTCGCAAGAATCCTTCTTTGTCAGCATCAAGAATACCGATGAGTGACACCTCAGGCATATCAAGCCCTTCTCGAAGAAGGTTCACTCCGACAAGCACATCAAACACACCTTTACGGAATTTAGTGATAATTTGAATACGTTCAATAGTTTTAATATCGCTGTGCATGTACTCAGCTTTCACTCCTTTGTCTTTAAGATACGCAGACAGGTCTTCTGCCATCTTTTTAGTCAACGTTGTCGCAAGTACTCGTCCACCCTTTTTAATTTCTTCTACAGACTCATTGATAAAATCTTGGACTTGGCCATGATACTCACCATCTTCAAGAATAGGTCGTACAACCACTTCTGGGTCAACAAGACCCGTAGGACGTATGATTTGTTGTACTGTTTGCTCACTGAGCTCAGCCTCGTATTTGCCCGGTGTTGCAGAGACAAAAATGGTTTGCCCAATGCGTTCTTTAAATTCTTCAAATTTTAATGGTCGGTTGTCTTTGGCGCTCGGTAGGCGAAAACCAAAATCAACAAGTGTACCCTTTCGTGATGCATCACCAGCATACATAGCAGATAGTTGTGGAAGCGTTACGTGTGACTCATCAATGAAAAGTAGAAACTCTGGGTTCCCTTTTTTATCATGAGGGAAATACGAAAGTAATGTCTCTGGTGGCTCACCTGCTTTTTTCCCTGAAAGAAGTCGAGAATAGTTCTCAATACCACTGCAGTATCCCATCTCACGAATCATCGCCATATCGTATGTAGTGCGACGTTTGATGCGTTCTGCTTCAAGAAGTTTTCCTTCTTTTTCAAAAAAGGCGAGTTGGGCTTTAAGTTCGTCGCCGATCGCTTTCACCGCCTTATCTTTCTGATCATCTGCGGTGATAAAGTGTTTGGCCGGAAAGATAAAGACATGATCTTCTTCTTGGACTATACGAGAAGAGACTGGGTCGACTTTCAATATTTCCTCTACTTTATTACCCGAGAACAAAATACGATACTGAATCGTTTCAGATACTGGCATCACTTCGACTGTATTTCCAAGAGCTCGAAATTGCGCCGGTGACAGATCAGCATTGGTACGTTCATAATGAATAGAGATCAGTCTCTGCATGGCTTCGGTACGAGAGAGTGTCATTCCTTTTTCGATCTTGAAATTCACACGCTCATATTCTACGGGTGATCCCAGACCATAAATACATGATACTGATGCGACAATAATCACATCTTTGCGAGTCAAAAGGCTCTGTGTCGTCGCATGACGAAGTCGATCAATCTCTTTGTTAATCTGTGCATCTTTTTCGATATAGGTATCAGTGGTAGGAAGATACGCTTCTGGTTGGTAGTAATCGTAGTATGAAACGAAATAGTGGACAGCATTGTTTGGGAAAAATGATTTGAACTCACTGGCAAGCTGGGCGGCAAGAGTTTTGTTGTGAGCAATGATAAGTGTCGGCTTTTGGACTTCAGCGATAATGTTGGCCATCGTAAAGGTCTTACCAGTCCCCGTAGCGCCAAGAAGGGTCTGCATATGCAGCCCTTTTTTAAGACCAGAAAGAAGCCCTTTGATAGCTTCGGGTTGATCTCCTCCTGGCTTAAAGTCGCTAACAAGTTCAAATCTCTGCATAAAAGGGAGTATACCCTATGAAGCTAGATTTTCTATATCGTAGGAGTAGGCATTGTCATATGCTTTGGCAACGATGCGGTATGCGAAAAAAGAAGCTATGAGTGTGAATATAAGAAAGTAAACAAGTGATTTTCGAAGTGTCATATAAAGATAAGTATACTCGAGTATTGTGTGTCGGGCTATTTTTTATAATACCGCTCACAAAATTCCTTTTTAAAGCCAAAAAATGTCCCATCGAGAATAGTTTCTCTCATTTTTTCAACTAATCGCAAAATAAAATGTTCGTTATGAATAGAAGCAAGTGTTCCACCAGTCATTTCGTCTGCTCTAAATAAGTGCGCAAGATATGCGCGAGTATGGTGAGCGCAGGTATAACACGTACACCCTTCTTCTATCGGACCAAAGTCTTGTATAAAACGAGTGTTGCGAATATTGATGCGTCCATCATTTGTATGAATAGTGCCATGCCTCCCCATACGTGTCGGCGCAATACAATCAAAGAGATCACACCCTGCTTCTACTCCATCAAAAAGGTCACGAGGTTCGCCGATACCAAGGAGGTGTCGCGGCTTATCTTCCGGCAAAAGTGCATTGACCCACCCTACTGCTGTTGCTACATCATCCTTGGTAAAAGATCCTCCAATACCAAATCCATCAAAACCGTCAGGGTTTTCACTATTCACTGCAAGTGCACCAATAGTGCGGGCCGCTTCTTCGCGAAGATCTTGATGACGTCCACCCTGAACTACTGCAAAGAGAGCTTGTTTCTTTTCTGGATCAAGCTCAGCGTGTCTTTTGAGGCATCGCTTGGCCCATTCGTATGTACGAGCCAGAGATTTCTTTTGATACTCGTATGGAGCGGTTGGGCTCGTACACTCATCAAATGCAAATATCATATCTGCACCGAGCTTCCATTGCGCTTCCATCGAACTCTCAGGGGTAAATAAATGAATGTCACCATTCAGGTGTGACTTAAATGTCACCCCCTCGTCAGTAACTTTTGCGAGCTGTCCTGGTGTATGAGAAACATCTTCTACGACCGCATCAGCTGAGGCCACTTTCGACACCGCACTTCCAAATGCAGCGCCGAGCGAAAATGCTTGGAACCCTCCGCTATCCGTCATCGTCGGGCCAGACCAGCCCATAAATGGACCAAAACCGCCGGCAGCAGCGACTACATCAGGACCTGGTTGTAGATACAAATGATAGGTATTTGCCAGCACCACCTGCGCTTTCAAATCCCGTATCTGCTCGGCAGTCAGACTCTTAACCGTCGCCTTTGTCCCGACCGCCACAAATGCTGGTGTCTGTATAACACCATTCTTTGTTTCAATGGTTCCGGCACGAGCAAGAGTACCTTCTAATTTTTTCTCAATAGAGAATTTCATAGTGTTACTCTACTACATTCATGCTTTTTCTGAAAATACATCATAAATAGAGTTTTATATTTATATCTGCGGAACTCGTTAAACACTCAAACAGTCCTCGATACAAATATAAAACTCTATTTACTCACCTTCCTAAAAAACAAAAGGAATAATTGTATCGAGGACTGTTTGAGCACTGTTATGTGCTGTGCGAGTTCCGCAGATACAATTATTCTTTTGGGTTTTCTCTACTTAACTATCACCCACTTCATCGCTTGTAGATTCACTGGTGCTTTCGCAAGTAATCGCTGAAACGGATCTCGCGCATCGGTGACTATTTTTTGAATCGTTGCCAAAGTATACACATCAGCTGACTGTTCAGTGATAACACCTCCCTGTTCAAACACAATATCTCTCGGCATACGTACTTCGTATTCACCGCTTCCGCGACCAATGAGGGTAACCGCGATATCACTTCCTGTAGTTGTCCCTACTGTTTGTCTTCCAGAAGCGCTATACAAAAGCACTGTCGAGCTGTGCTCACCAACATCAGATACAGTTCCTAAAGCAATAGAACCAAAAGCATACACACTTGCTCCGACAGTGATGCCTTCTTCTATTCCGACGTCTATTACCAAAGTGTCATAGATAGATCGGTTTGGTGGAACGACCACTCTACCAAGCGTACCTTTGATACTTTCTTCTCGGCCTAACTCAGCCTTCAGGGCCATATTTTCTTTCTCTAGTGTCGAAAGTGCTGAAAGAGAGGCTTCTTGAGCATTGATAGTTGTTTGTAGGGCAACTACTTTTTTTATCAAAGACTGCTTAGAATTAACCACTAAAGAAGCGCTGTCACTATAAACAGGTACAGATGAACTCTGAAACTTTTTTATCCAAGAAAAACTGTACCAAACTATCACGCCTAGGATAAGGACTACTGTTATTATGCCGATGTATTTTTTTGTATTACGAGACTGTGACATGGTCGTCTATCGATAAGAGCACGCTCTTATATTCCTCAAATGATTCTAATATGATCCCTGTCCCCCTTACCACTGCAGAGAGTGGGTCTTCAGCAATATAGATAGGGAGTTTCAATTCTTGCTGCAAAAGTGATGGCAATCCTTTCAATAAGGCTCCTCCACCAGTGAGTACAACTCCTGAAGAAAGTATATCGGCCACCATTTCTGGCGGTGCCGTTTCTAATACTTCACGAATACCAGCAACAAGAAGTGATACAGGGTACTGCAACGCCTCACGAATATCACCATCGGTAACAACAAGTGCTCGAGGTAACCCTGTAACCAAATCTCGTCCTCGCACTTCAAGTTCAGCATAATCAGTTTCTATAGCACTTCCGATAGTCATTTTTACTTGCTCTGCTGTTTGCTCACCAATCAATAGTTTAAATTCATCCCGTAAGTATTCAATCACTCGAGCATTAAAATGATCTCCGGCAATACGAAGGTTGAGTGAACGTACAATGCCGCCAAGCGCAATCAGTGCGATGTCGGTTGTTCCACCTCCTATGTCTACAACAAGAGTCGCGGTCGAAGAAAGCACTGGTAAACGCACACGGATAGCAGCTGCCATGGCTTCCTCCACCAAGAATACTTCTCGAGCACCAGCATTGATAGCAGCATCATACACTGCGCGCATTTCGACGTTTGTAATACCACTTGGTACACCGATCACTACACGCGGACGAAAAAACTTTTTATTCATTTTTTCTGCCTTACGGATAAAGTAGGCGAGCATCTCTTCGGTAATTTCAAAGTCTGACACCACTCCTTCAACAAGCGGCCGAACAATACTGATATGAGAAGGAGTCTTACCCCACATTTTTTTGGCTTCTCGTCCAATGGCAACTATCTGCCCCGTCTTTTGATTTAACGCCACAATAGACGGCTCATTGATAATAGAACCTTGTCCACGCAAATACACCAAGGTGTTCGCAGTACCCAGATCTATCCCTATATCATTTGAAAATCTACTGTAGAGTTTTTTGAACATGAGCTGTTACTTCGTTAAGAGGAATGATAGTACTTTCACTTTCTGTGCGCTTTTTTATTTCCGCACCACCATTTTCAAGAGATCGTTTTGAGACAACGACACGGAGCGGCATACCAAGAAGATCTGCATCAGCAAATTTCTCTCCTGCCATTACCCAAGAGCGATCATCAAAGAGTACTTCGACTCCTTTTTCAGTAAGTTCCTTATAGAGAGACTCAGCTTCGCTCATATCTTCACCAAGCGCTACTAGATGTACATGAAACGGCGCAATAGCATTTGGCCAAACTATACCTTTTTCGTCAGAGAAAATTTCAGCAATCACACCCACAAGACGAGTAACACCTACCCCGTATGACCCTAAAAATACTGGCTGTTTTTTTCATTCGGCATCAGTAAATGATAAGATCATTTGTTCACACTTCTCGGTACCAAAAGTAAATATATTACCCACCTCTGCAGCCTTTTTCATTTCAAAATCTTCTTTGCTTGCGCCAAGTTTTGTTAGTGTTGCATCATTAAAAATTTCTTCATTCACTGCGTAATTTTCTTTTTTGTGTACATAAATAACATCTTCCCCTGCCTCGCAAAGTGTTTGAAATTCGTGACTAAAGTTGTTAGTGAATGCTCCACCAGATGCAGAAGTAACGTATGTTATATCACCTAGCCCAAGACGCTTATAAACCTTGAGATATGCCTCTGTAGATTTATTATAAAAATCTGTATGTGCTTCCTCTGTAGTACAAAATGAATACATGTCTTTCATAACGAATTCACGACCACGCATGACACCGCTTTTAGCCCGCACTTCATTTCGAAGTTTTGTTTGAAATTGGTGAACATATTTTGGAAGATCTTGATAACTCGTGATGTATGACTTCATCATCTCAATAATTGGTTCTTCATGAGACCAACCGAGACCCACCTCTGTACCATTCTTTAGCGCTGTCTTAAACCATATATCAACCTTCTCGTCATCCCAGCGACCAGTCTTTTCCCAAATCTCTTTGTTCTGGAGAGCTGTCATAATAATTTCTTGAGAGCCGATAGCTTCCATTTCTTCAGCAACTATCTTTTTGATCTTATTGACTACTCGAAGTCCTAGAGGAAGCCAGGCATAGGCCCCTGCCATTTCTTTGTAAACATACCCACCACGAATTAAAAGCTGAGCATTCTTGGATGTCTCATCTGAAGGATTTTCTCTCTTAGTACGAGTAAAAAGCTGGCTTTGTCGCATATACCTTATAATCGCATATTTTGGGTAATAAAAAAAGCCTGTCTTGGCAAAATAGCCTTAAAATGGTAGAGTACAGCATCCTTCTAGGATGAAATTATTCAGTTAAGTAAGGGTAGATTAAAGCTCTCCCCTCATACAGATTTAAACAATATGAAAAAAGAACTCTCATTACAGCCTCTTATGGAGGCCGGTGTCCACTTTGGATACTCTCGTACTCGTCGTCACCCTACCGTTACTCCGTTTCTTTATGGAACAAAAGGAGGGGTAGATATTATTGATCTTGAAAAGACTGCACCTGCTCTTGAAGCGGCAGCAAATTTCCTATCTGAACTCAGCGCTGCTGGTAAAACAGTGCTCTTCGTAGGAGTAAAGCCAGAAGCTCGTAATATCGTTATGGAAGTGGCGCAAACTCTCAAGCAACCATACGTTACAGAGAGATGGATTGGTGGAATGCTTACAAACTTCCCTGAAATCAAGCGTCGTATCAACAAACTCGAAACACTTCGAGAAGATAAGACAAATGGTTCATTTGAAAAATATACAAAGAAGGAACAACTCCTCCTCACCCGTGAAATGGAACGTCTCAACAAATACTTCAATGGTCTTACAGGCCTTACAAAGATGCCTGACGCTGTTGTGGTTGTAGACTCAAAGAAAGAACACATCGCTATCGCAGAAGCTCGTAAAGTAGGCGTACCAGTGATCGCTCTTGGCAACACTGACTGTTCTATCCGTGCTATCTCTTACCCTATCATCGCAAACGATAGTAGTGCTTCTAGTATTCGTGCAGTTCTTGCTATACTAAAGGACGCATTCAGTAAGTAAAAATTAGAGAGTAGAAGATAGAAAGTAGTTAGTAGAATAAATAATATAAAAGCGAACGAAGTTATTCTACGAGAAGTGACTTGCGCAGGCTGTCTGAGCCGAGCAGGAGCAAAATTTCACCAGAAATTTATGCGTTCACTTTGAGGAGATATAACGAGGAAGCTTATTTTGATAAACATGACAATCACCACAGAACAAGTAAAAGAACTCCGAGACAAGACAAGCGTATCAGTTATGCAATGTCGCAAGGCACTTGAAGAAGCCGAAGGTGACATGGAAAAAGCGCTCATTATCCTCCGAAAGAAAGGTAGTGAAATGGCTGAAAAGAAATCAGACCGCACAGCTGCAGATGGACGTATCTTCATTAAAAGCGAAGCTGGACGAGCTGTAGTACTCACACTTCACTGTGAGACTGACTTCGTTGCTCAAAACCAAGGGTTTGTTGATTGTGCAGAAGGCATTCTTGCTGCAGCCTGGGATGGTGGTATCGAAAAAGGACGAGAAGTTGCGCCAGCACTTATCAACGACGCCGTACTCAAGACAGGAGAAAATATCCAACTCGGGTCTATTGATGACTATGCAGGAGAAACTATCGGTACATACACACACTTCAATGGAAAGACCGCCGCTCTTGTTGTAATGAAAGGTGGCACAACTGAAGCGGCAAAAGACATTGCAATGCATATCACTGCTATGCGACCTACCTATCTTAAGAGTGACGATATTAAAGAGTCTGACAAAGACGCTGTAATAGATGTACTTAGAAAAGAAGTTGATGAAAGTGGTAAACCAGAAGACATCAAAGCAAAGATGATGGAAGGGAAAATTTCTGGATACTTCAAAGAGCAAACACTCCTCGATCAACCATTCTTCAAATCACCTGAAATGACTATTGGTGCCTTCGCAGAAAAAGCTGGAGGTGAAGTAGTGTCATTCCGACTCTATACTCTTGGCTAATATATGACTACACTTGTTGTTTTCTTTATTATCTCTATCATCTTCGTATGGGTTGTACTTATGTACAATATATGGAGAAAACAACACCACCAAAGTGAAAGTCTCTCGGAAATTACTACTCCGCTCTATAATAAGAGTTCTCGCATGATTCGAAAAGTATGGTTTGCACTATTGCGAGCAGTAGCGGTAGCAAGAGCATTTATGACGAGACTTGCGACCAAGGCCTTCTTTTCCCTCTTCCCTAGTGCCCGCAAAGCCTTTGAGAAGAGAGATGAACTTACTGGCCTCGAACACGGCCCGTCATCATACTTTCTTAAAAGCATAAGCCCAGAAAAAGGAGAGGTAGTACCAGGGGAAACGAAAATTAGACGAAAACGAAAAAATGTGTAAAATAGTACTATCGAATTTGATTCGATAGATACACGCCACTTTAGCTGTTTTGGTGGATATAACGATTTGTAATAAAACAGTAACTGGTTAACACATCCAGTACTATGCCGCTTTAGCTCAGTTGGTAGAGCAACGCTTTTGTAAAGCGAAGGTCGTCAGTTCAAGTCTGACAAGCGGCTCCAAAAATACAGTTGGTAGAGTTCTATCAACGCATAACTAAAACGAAGGTCATCCAAGGACAACAAGCGGCTCAATAAAAATTAGTTTTAATTTGCGAAACTACCTTTTTACCTCTCCCATCTTGTCTTCAATATCTTTCTCTAGTTCAGCTATTTGTGCCAAGTCTTCTTTGAGTGCTTGTTGGGCTATTTTTAATTCTTGAAACTCATCTTGCACATCAGAAAGGATTGCTCGTCTTCGTACAAATCGAGGCATTGTATAGTTTCTACGTTGCACCAAAAGTACAACAATAATCGTGGCTGCAATAAGTACGATAAAACCAATAAATATAAGCCATGGGGTAGCTTCATGGGTAACGGTATTCTTTATACCCCCTGCGGCAATCGAAGCACCAAGATCGTCAACCGTGGTCCCCATCCATTTATTGATGAGCACTTGTCGCTCTGCATCAGAAATACTCTTAAGTCCCTGGTTGAGTATCAAAACAAGCTCAGGAGAGGACTTAGGTACTCCTATTGAGTGTTTATATTCAAATCCAGTACGTCCCACTATTTTGACATATGAGAGCACATCATTGGCGGTATAGTACGTCAAAGAAGCGAGATCCATCACTACTGCATCTACATCTCCAAGAAGTAGTTTTTGTAGGCCACCTTGATCATCTGACACTGATACTAGATCAACGTCAGGATAATTAGCCTGAATAAAAGATTGTACTGCATATTTATCCCCTACTGCTACTTTCTTTTTTGAAAAATCCTCTAGAGTTATAACACTTTTCTTTGAAGAAAAATCTTTTCGAACTGCGATCACTGCTGGAGTACTGTAATAAGAGTCAGTAAAATAGAAATACTGTTCCCGTTCTATTGATGGCGTTAGAGATAGTACAACACCGTTATCATTACGTTCTCTGGCATTGGCAAGAATTCTGTTTAGTGACTGCGCTTCAGAAAACTTTATCGTAATGTTCAACTTCTTTGCAACAGCCTGAATATAGTCTACCGAAAACCCTTTTATTTCTTTTTGTGAACCAGAACCAACGAAGACAAAAGGAGGATCAACTTCTTGTGGGTGTACAAGGATAGTCCTATTGTTCTTATTGAGCCAAGCATTTTGTGAAGGCGTAATAAGCGTCTGGTCGGCCAGAGCAGTAGTTCCAAAAGTAACAGCGAGACCTAAGGTCACAATAGCGTAAAAGTGAAGTCTCATAACAATAACCTGATTATAGCCTGTTTTTAGTCCTAAAATCAATCCTGTAAGTGCTCTATTTTTTCCTGTATTGTTTTTTCTAAAGACTTGATTTCTTGCATATTTTCGTCAAGTACAGAGTTGGCACTTTCCAGCTCTTTTAATTGATCTGTTAGTTCTGCGAGTTTGTGTTCCTTTGCTTTAGTGCGAGCAACAGACGCAATGTGCAAAGAGTGGTGCCTTCTCGTGTGAACAATAATACTAACCAATAAAATGATGATAATGATGGCACCGAGAATACTAAGACCGAGCCAGACAGGAGCACTGGTAAAAAATAAGCTCCACACACCTTGAGGTTTTTCTGCCGTTGTTGGAAACGTAACCCATCTATCTTTTATAATAGCCTTCTCTGAAGGAGTAATTTCTTTTAACCCAGCATTTAAAATCACCTGGAGATCTGGCATCGTTTTTGGAACAGCAAAAGAGAGTTCGTATTCAAATCCTGTTTGCCCAGCAACGGTCACATACGAGAGCATATCTCGAGATGTATAGTATGACAGTGATGCTAAATCCATCACCGCACCATCGACTTCACCAAGTAAGACCTTTTGAAGCGCCACCTCATCATCAGTCGTTGGTTCTATGATAATACGTTGATAGTTGTCTTTAATATAACCCATAACCGCATACCCATCGGTCATTGAGAGCTGCTTGCCATTAAAGTCTGCTAGGGTGAGCTCCTTGCTACTGCGAACATAATCTTTTCGAGCCACAATAACTGCGGGTAGTGAAATAAAAGGCTCAGAAAAATAAAAACTATCGTCTTGGTTTTTTGATTCTGATAATGCGAGAATAATACCTTCTTTACCTGCTTTGAGCTCAGAAAGAATCGTTGCTCGAGATTTTGCTTCTAGGTATGTTGGTTGTGCACCTATTTTGCGAGCCACAAGCTCAATATAGTCCACCGCTAAACCTTTAGGTCTAGTGCTTGGACTTGAAGAAACAAATGAAAATGGCGGGTACGATTTCTCCGGGCGAACAATGAGTGTGTTGTTACGTTTTTCTAACCAAAGAGACTGGTCGGGGGCAAGAACAGCAGCGCCAACATAGGTTGGGTACAATAGAACACCGAGCAAGAACATGGCGCTATAGTAAATTCGATACATAGTAAAAAGACACTTATAGTGTAACACAAAGGTTACGCTGTTATGACGGCTTTCCGAGCAACTCTTCTCTTTGTTTTATCTCCTTTTCAGATAAATTGAGCTTTTCATCCTCAAGACGAATCTTATGATTAAGTATCTTCATACGAAGACGAGAGTACCACGGGATAAAGTAAATAATGACACCAAGACAAACGACAGGTATCAAAAGCGCCAAAATATTTATCAAAACGACCAACCATCGAACCATCTTGCTATTATTTACTAACAACTGCACACCAAACCCCGGCTTTTGTGTTTGCGTGTTCTCGTCCACAAGATACGGGGTGACGTTATAAGCACCAGCAACAAGATTGTCTGATGATAAATATTGGAAAAATCCATTTTCATCATTTTTAACCAACGCCTCTGTTGGTTTTTTCTTTTTTGTTTGCAAAGCAACAATAAATTGCTCTCCAAGAGATTTGAGTGAGACATCTTTAAATAAAAGTTTTGTTAATGCATTGGGCTCACCCTTGCCTTTTAAGTATGCTCTTCCCGTTGAATCAATAGATTCAGAATACTCAGTGATAACAGGTAGGGCTAATATCTTCCCAGGAATAACAGGTGCTACAGCAATCGGTTTTCCAGGGATAGGGTCGACTAATACCGGAGAAGATTTTATACGTATGGTTCTTGATGCCAATCCATCAATAATATTACTTCCGAGCCCATCATTAGCAAGAAGCGCTCCATCAGAAAAAGACAGAGTAGCCGTTCCTTCTTTTCGAGCAGAAAGTATCACTGAAAACAGTGTTCCGCTTTGACCTTGATACCCCGGGTTTAACACAATACCTTCAAATCGCACCTGGTTACCCGTAACCCGAGGCTCTGTAGTCCAAAAATCAATAATACTAGAACCCTTGGTCACACCAGTAATACTTGCTCCACCCGAAACTTGTAGTGTCCCTGACACGGCATTCATCGCCTGAGCAGCACTACTAGCGTAAATAGTAATAGTGACTGACTCACCAACACTGAGATCTCTTGATGGCCCTGAAATAACAAAAGACTCACTCGCAACCGCACGAAGTGGTATACACAAAACTATAAACAGTAATATCGATCTAATGATTCTCATATATGGTTGGCCTTCTCTGTATACGATACCGAATCACTACGATAAGTGCAATAAGCAGTATTACCCCCAGACCAAGACCGTACGACCTTTCGCCACTAACAGTAACTTGTTCTTCTCGAACGTTTCCAGAAAAATCATATGCTCGTACTGTTAAAATATATGAAAATAATCGATACGGTAGTGGCGCAGGACTTGTAACAATTTGAGGTGATAGATTTCCTATCATCATTTCATATCGTTCTATACCGCCTTCTGCATCCTCAGCCAGAAACACTGCCAAGCGAGGTGTTTTACCGAACAATGACCTCTCTAGAATACTAACAGTAAAAGGT
>CAYHJY010000005.1:8832-14406 GCA_964357135.1 uncultured Candidatus Saccharibacteria bacterium | reverse complement strand
GAATCGAACCTAGAATAACGGCTTAGAAGTCCGCAGTTATATCCATTTAACTACAAGGGCAGTTATGTAGTCCGAAACCTTGAGGTTTCTCTACTGTACTATAGGAGCAGCATTTTGTGAAGATGACACCCCTCCTGTTCTTGTAGAGACCGCTTCTTCTGTCTTTTGGATAGATTGTTCTATTCTTTTGATCTGACCTATATTGGTATCTGGCCGAGGGGCAACTGGTGCATCAAGCTTTTGCGATGAAAGAACAAAGAAATACGTAAAGACGACTATTTCAATAGTAATAACAAGAAGGAATGCGCTCATAAAAAATATCCAGAAACGGTGCGGGTTGATACGCCCATCCTTTTTATGTTTTACCCCCTGCTTTGGTTTTCTTAAGTGAAGTTCCATATATTAAAAACTCAATATTTCTATTGTAGCAACTCCTTGCCATAGTGGTATTTTAGGTGCGGTCGACTTTGTTGTTTTTGGTCCTGAAAGGGTACCAGAAATCGCCGCAACCGCTTCTTCTCCTTGTTCAGAGAACAAGTATAATTTTCTTATTTTAACTTGAAATGGCTGTCGTTCTAGTTCTGTAAAAAAGGCTCGCACTTGCGCATAGGACCCTTTTGTAGTTGCATCAATGAGTAGTTTTGTTTTTTCATTTTCGATCGGAGTTTGTACACTAGTAATCTCAAACCCGACAGTGTTTTTTAGCGCCACTGACTCAAGGGTTGAAAGCAGCGCAGGAAGAGAGTCAGAGGTTACGATATATTGTTCGAGCACACCAATACGCTCTTGGAGCGCCCGAAGTTCCCTCGCCTCTTCTTCAAATGCCTTTTTATTTTTTTGATATGACGCAAGACGTTCCTTGATCTCAGAAACTCGAGCGATTTTTGATTTCATTGTTGTAAAAAGCATAACCACACCAGCAAGTGCCACAATACAAAAACCGATATATACGATGAGGACTACTATGTGTTTCTTGAGAATAGTTTTCATAAGTGCTTTATTTAAAAGAAATGGTCAACTTAAATGTACCATTCTTATTTTTAATAAAGTTCGACACCGGTGAGTCAACAAGTGCTACTTTTGGATTTTTTTCAAGAGAGACAATAAAAGACTGCAAAAGCTCTCTTGTCTCTGCAACACCAAACACTTCGAGCAGCAAGCCATCATCTGTTGTAAACCGTGTGAGGGTTATACCGTTTGGTGTTGTGTCTTTTACGAGATCAATGTACTCAGTCGGCTCTACTACACGCGGTAGCGCCAAGGTGTCCTTGATAGCACTGGCTCTCGTTTCGAGAGTAGAAAGATCTACGGCTGTAGTGATAGATCCATCACGTTCTAGTGTTTTTATTTGGTTGGTAGCAATAGTAAACCGAGAGTTAATAGTTATAAATGTCGGAATAAGTAAAATACCTCCCGTTATGATCAATATGAGAAGTGCAATACTGACCGCTTGAGCCATACGAATACTGCGGACACGCTCGATGCTCTTTTTTTCTTTATACGGGAGAAGGTTAATCATAAATATAGTCAGCAAGAGCAAGACCGATAGCTGTTACATAACTCATCGATACTTCGCGCTTCATAGTAGGAATAGTATCGTCGAGTGAAAAGCAATTTTTCCATGGGTTTACCTGGACGACCTTGAGTCTCAAGCTGGCGCTCAAGTATTCGTCGAGTCCGGTCAAGTTACTATGTCCACCACAGAGATAGATAGTGTCTATAGCAGGAAACCCTCCGAACTGATTTTTCTTTTCATGCCAATACATATACCGACGATTGATTTCATCTTTTAATACAGAGATACCGTTTGCGAGTACTGAAAACACATCTTTGTGTTCCCCAAGCATTGCGAGACCATGTTCTCGCTTTAATTTCTCAGCCTCGGGGATAGTGAGCTGTAACTCTTTTGAAAGCATTTGTGTCAGCATCGCCCCACCAAAGTCGAGCGTTGCAGTAACCATGGCTGTACGGTTGGTAACAATGGTGATACCGGTGCGGTTAGCACCAAAGTCAACAATCATGCACGACCCTGTGTCTTCTGGGTCAAGTACTGCTCGAGCAATAGCCTGTCCTTCAAGCTCAAAACTTACCGGAATAATCCATGCCGCACTAAAGGCAGTAAAGTAGTTTGTGGTAACACTCTCTGGAAGAGCCACCACTTGAACAACAATGGCCCTATCTGAAACGCTGAGCACGTGATAATCAAACACTGTTTCAATTGCCTTTAGTGGAATGTTGTCTTCAATCAAAAATTCTATCGCCCCACGTATGTCTTTTGCGGATGCGATGTCGAGAGAGAGCGTAAAGGAATACACTTGAGACTCGGGTATTGAAATACGTGCGTATTTGAGCTTGTATTTCTTTTTACACTCTTTTAAAAAAGTGATTAACTTTTCGGTATCTATAATTTTCCCTCCCTTCATACATCCTTCTGGAATAGCACTTTCAGCAAACTGTTTTGGCATCAGTCCGTGGCGTTCTATACCAAAAGACATGAACCGCATTGTCGCATCAGAAAAATCTAGACCCACTGTTGGAACAGTGAGTATCGCTGGTGTCGGAAACAGTCGATTAAAAATATTCACTACTAGTAGTATACGAAATTGTTAACGAGAACACTACAGTAAAACTGTATTAGCGTACTCGCGCACCAGCATGAACTTCTTTTTCAGGAACAAGAAACACTGGCTCTCCATCAACACCATCTACTGCCATGAGCATACCTTGAGATTCGAGTCCCATCATTTGTCTTGGTGCTAAATTAACAACAAAAAGCATTTTCTTTCCTACCAATGTTTCTGGCTCATACCATTTTTTTATACCAGAGAGTATCTGTCGTGGTGTACCTTCTCCAAAATCAAGCATAAAGCGAATAAGCTTTTCTGATCCTTCCACTGCCTCAGCCGATAGTACTACACCAATACGTGCTTCGAGCTTACTAAATTCATCTATTGTTAAATACTCTGGCTTCTTGGGTGCTTCTGATACAGATGTTGTTTCTTCCATATGTTGATTCTAGACTATTTTTTTTGTTTATCAAGAAAGCGTTGAAGGATAATAGCGGCTGCGCTGTCATCTCGGTCTCCTTTTTTTGTTTGATACCGATGAGCCTCAACACTAGAAAAGTCTTCTCGAATAAAAAACACCGGTACAGCTACTTTTTCTTCAATCTTTTTTCCAAGTAATTGCACCTTTTGAGCGAGGTCATTTTCTTGCCCATTACTCGCCAGGGACTCCCCTATGACAACACCCTGTATGACATCTTTTTCGACAAGTGCTTGGAGGTACGGGAGCACGGTGTCGGTACTGATGATTTCCTTTGGAAATGCAAATGATCCCTCTTCATCAGAAAGAGCGATCCCTACCTTTTTAGTCCCATAATCAATACCGACATATTTCATACCTCTAGCCTACCATATGCATTGAAAAAAGAGACATCTTATGGTACATTCGTCGGGTTCCCTACAGGCTAAATATATGGAGGTGTCGCATAGTGGTTTAGTGCACCTGTCTTGAAAACAGGAGTACCGCAAGGTACCGGGAGTTCGAATCCCCCCACCTCCGCAATAGAGAACAATATTATTACTCTCTATTTTTAATACTATTTTTGTATGAATAATAAAATGAAAGGGTTCATGGACTTTATTAGAAACCAAGGAGTTGTTGGTCTTGCTGTTGGATTTATCCTCGGTGGTGCTGTTTCAAAAATGGTGTCTTCTCTAGTGGACAATGTTATTAACCCGTTAGTAGGCGCCCTACTAGGCAAAGTTGATCTTGCTGACAAGGTGGCAAACCTTGGTTCTGTCTCTTTGAAATACGGTGCGTTCATTTCTACTCTTGTAGATTTTGTTATTATCGCTGCTGTTGTGTATTTCGGGGTCAAAGCTCTCGGTTTAGATAAGCTTGATAAAAAAGCTGAATAGCTAACTATCCTCATAAAAGCCTCGGCTCTCTCATAGATGCCGAGGCTTTTATGTTACACTTTGTTGTATGCAACCACTCTCATGGACAACACTCGAATTTGAAAAAAAGGACCGGCACCCTGACTGGGTGTGGACAGTTGGACTTGTTACTGCTCTCACTGCCACTGTCTCATTTTTCTATGGCAATATTTTCTTCGGTATATTCCTTCTCATTGCTGGTGCGGTGACTATTATCTATGCACTCAAGCACCCAAAAGAGCTCTCTATCAACATTGCTGAGTCTGGGGTGTCTATCAATGATAGTCTCATAGAGTATAAGAACATCACCAGCTTTTGGCTTGACGAAACCGGGAAAGAAGTTAAGCTGTTACTGCTCGTTAAAGCTTCTTTTGTACCAACCCTTTCTCTTCCGCTCGTTGGGGTCAGCGCGCAGCAAGTAAGGGAGGCATTACTACCCCACGCAAAAGAAGAAGAAATGCGCGAATCTCGAAGCATCGCACTCTTTGATCGCATCGGATTTTAACAAGGTTAAAAAATAAAACTGCTCTCGTCGTTCAATGGATAGGACGTAACTTTGCGGAAGTTATGATGTAGGTTCGATTCCTACCGAGAGCACAATGTAAAAAGCTTTGAGTCGAGGGAGACAGGCAAAGCGGTCCTACACTAAAGATGATACTTTATTTTTTTAAATTCTTTTAATTCTTTAGATAAAACAACCTTCGTGTGAGAAAACTTATCATGTAGTCCGATAGGTCTATTTTGGAACAGAAAAGACAAGAATTCCAATGGTATTAACCTGCAGATAGATCTAAAAAAGATTTCTTCTGAATCAGGAACGCCATTATTAATAGTAACAACTTCAGTACCTACAATAAGTTTTCCTAAAGTTGTATCAGTAAAAACTTCAAATAAACAGAAATAAAGAAAAAAACAGCCAGCAGTTATTAAACTATCCTTTAAGTCACTATTAGAGTTACTAGGATTAATAATCCCTGTAATTATAACTATCGATATGGTGTCAAAAAGATGACCTGCAAACCTTCTACCCCACTGAACGGGTTCTAATTTCATAATACTTTAATATTACAAATATTAGGCACTAAATCAAGCTAGACTAATTAGGACCTACTCACCCACTCTTTCAGCTCAGAATACTTTACTTCCCCGCAAAGCCATTTCTTGGTCTGATCATCATAATAAAATGGTAAGCCACCACAAGTATCATCGGTGTCCCACTGCTTTACCATCTCCATATTTTCTTTGTTATGCCAGACTTCTTTACGCACGATTTTCACATCAGGAAATTCCTTCATCAGCTTTTCGGTCAGCTTGAGCATCTTTTGGCAGTGCGGACATTCTTCTCCATAGAATTCGTATAACATGCACTCAGTATAACAAAAAGCGCCCTTTGGCGCTTTTTGTTATTTGTTTTCCTTGGCGATTCGAGAAAGGAGAGACTTTTTTCGAGCGGCGGTGTTCTTTTTGATAACACCTTTCTTTACCGCTTTATCGATAGCTGCGTATCCAGCAGAGATAGAAGCATTGGCCTCCTTCCACTTTTTAGCTACAGCAAGCTTTTGTGTACCCTTGATAGCTTCTTTCAATACTTTCTTAGTACGGTCATTTACCGCCTTCTTTTTGAGGGATGATC
>CAYHJY010000005.1:0-8822 GCA_964357135.1 uncultured Candidatus Saccharibacteria bacterium | reverse complement strand
GGGATGATCGAAGTGCTTTTTTTGCATTTCTGGTGATTGGCATATGTGGGGCTACTATAGCAATAAAGGCTCAAAATGACAATAGTGTGGTTCTCAAATGGTTATAGGTAGTGTTATTTGATATGATAAGCCTATGATAGCTCGAATTTCTGGCACCATTATAGAACAATCTGATAAAGAGCTGATTATTGAGGTTGCCGGCATCGGCTATGCTGTAGCCACCCCTCCTGCTATCTTTTCAGTTGGCCAGGAAGTCACCCTATATACCCACCTTGTTATCAAAGATGACGCCCACGAACTGTATGGATTTCAAACACCAGAAGAGAAGGGGTTATTCAAAATCCTTATTGGTGTCTCTGGTGTCGGACCAAAGACCGCCCTCCAGATGTTGACCCTTTATACCCTCCCTGACCTGGTTCGCATTATTAAAACGGGAGACTCTAAAGCCATCGCCCTCGTTCCGGGTATTGGCAAAAAAACATCAGAAAAAGTGGTGATAGACCTCAAAGATAAAGTTGAAGGGTTCGCAATGTCTGACCATCGAGCAAGTACTGACCTTGTTGAAGCATTACTCTCCCTTGGGTATAAAGACGCCCAAATTCGTCCTGTTGTTGGAGAGATAGACGCCACACTTCCTATCGAGAAACAGATTACCGAAGCTTTGAAACGCATTCAAAAATAATTGCAAAAGTAAAATGCCTGAACTACCAGAAGTACAAACGACCGTCGACGGTATCAATCGTCGGTGTAAAAACCAAGTCATAGAAGCTGTTTGGACAGACCTTGCAGTACCCCACCCTATCAAGCAATTTGAGAATACATTCAAGGACCGTACTTTTTATAAGAAGGCCGAAAAGATTCTAATCGGCGCAAAAATAGTAAAAGCCGAACGCCGAGCCAAAAATATTTTGATTCACCTTTCAAATGACTATACGATTTTAGTACACATGAAAATGACTGGACACATGATGTACGGATCTTACTCGTATGATAAAAAACAAAACCTTTGGCTACCTGCGGATAGTGAAAAAAATAATGCACTCCGAGATCCGCACAACAGATTTATCCACGTTGTCTTTTCATTTAAAAACGGTAAACACCTTGTGCTCTCTGATGTTCGTAAATTTGCAAAAGTGACACTACTTGAAACAGCTGATCAACCTACCTCTTCTCACCTGCAAAAGATTGGACCGGAGCCGCTCCACGATTCATTTTCACTCACCGAATTTAAAACTCGCCTACGCACTCGCCCTGTTGGTAGTATCAAAAAAGTACTATTAGAGCCCCAGATTATCGCTGGTATTGGAAACATTTATTCTGACGAACTGCTGTGGGAATCAAGTGTTCACCCGTTACGCCTTGTAAAGACTATTTCTGACACGGAGTTCAAAAAAATGTTCCTTGCCATGAAAAAGGTATTGCAAAAAGGGATTGATTTCGGCGGTGACTCAACGAGTGATTATCGAGATATCGACGGAAAACACGGTGAATTTCACCATGGGCACAATGCCTACCGTCTCACCGGAACAAAGTGTAAGAAAAAAGGATGCGGCGGAACAATTACACGAATCATGGTTGGAGCAAGGAGTGCGCACTTTTGTAATGTCCACCAAAGATAGCCTTGAAAATGTTTTTGTTTCGAGAAAACCTTCGGAGGTATGACTGATACCGTAGAGAGAAAATATTTAGCAAAATATTTTCGTGTTTTCACAGAAACAAAACATTGTAAAGATGGTAGACTAAGAGCATATGGGAGAATTAAAATGGTTTATCTACGCATTTGCTGGACTATGGATCCTTTGGCTTATTACCGGCGGACCAAGTCGCTATGAAAATCGTTCTCGAGAGCTTCTCGAACAACCTGCACCTATTGAAGGAGGTCGCCCATACTCTATTGAAGAACTAAAGAGTAAATAGTTACTTATTGAGTATTCGAAACAGCGCTATCCCTCCTGCCACCGAAACATTTAGAGATTCTTTTTCTCCAGCCATAGGGATCTCGGCTACGATATCTACAGTATTGAGCACTTCCCTAGAGAGTCCTTCTACCTCATTGCCTAAAATAAAAAGTGTCTTTTCTTTTACAGAAACAGTTTTGTAATCTACAGAACCTTCTGATTGTTCAATGGCGATACTTTGATAGTCCCATTTTTTATATATATCAAGTAGTACTTGTATGTCCTGGTACACTTCCCACGGGATAGATAGTTCTGCCCCAAGTGCTGTCTTTGCAATATCACTGCGCGGGCGACCAAAACGATCTATCGGACTTGGTGTAATAGAGCTCAAATATATCTTTGAAATACCTACTGCGTCGGCGGTACGGAAGAGGGACCCGACATTTTGAGCGCTACGAATATCATGAAGTACGAGTATTGCTTGCATATGGTGCCCATGGTATAGTTTTTTTGCGATTTTGCAATGAAAATAATGCGCTTATAGCTCAGCTGGTAGAGCAGCTCCCTCTTAAGGAGACGGTCGCAGGTTCGAATCCTGCTAAGCGCACCAAACTAAAAAACACCAACTTCTTGGTGTTTTTTAGTTTGGTGCGAGCCGGAACGTTGTTTTTGTTTTTGCGAAGCAAAAGGCAAAAACCGTGAGGCGGGGTCGCGACATTTTTCTGTCAGGAAAAATAGTTGTGACCACAACATAGAAATCAAAGGAGAGCCTACCTACTCGTGACCGAATCCCAATTATGCTATCATTTACCTATGAAGATCAAAAAATTAATTCCATGGATTATTACAGTGCTTGTTATTGGAGGGTTTGTTTCTCTCCTTGTAGTACAGGCAAAAAAGCCCGGTAAGTACGATGCTTTCGCACAATGTCTAGAAGAAAAAGGTGCAACATTTTATGGTGCATTTTGGTGTCCACACTGCCAAGCAACAAAAGCCTTGTTTGGACGATCAGCGAAACTCCTTCCCTATGTCGAATGCTCTACCCCTGACGGTAAAAGCCAGCTCCCTATCTGTACAGAAAAAGATATCAAAGGCTATCCTACCTGGGTCTTTGCTGATGGGTCACGACTAACAGGAGAACAGTCCTTAGAAGCACTATCAGAAAAAACTTCTTGTCCAATTAACTAGCCACCATGGAATCATTCACCCTTATTTTTAACAAGCTAACAGCGATCTCTACTATCGGTTTTGTTGCGCTATCTGTTTTTGTGGCGTACTTAAATATAAACAAAAAACCACTGCCAAACATTTTGAAAAACAAAACCCTTTCTATTGCGGTCTTCTCTACAATCGCAATGGTAGGTAGTCTTATTTATTCAAACGTTATAGGATTTCCACCCTGCGATCTTTGCTGGTATCAAAGAATATGTATGTACCCTATCGCCCTTCTCTCTGTGTACACCTACTTCACTAAAAAGGTGTTTGTTCAATCATACTTCAAGGTACTCGCATGGACAGGTCTTGCTATAGCTTTGTGGCACACATTTATTTACTACACAGGTATAAATCCGCTCCCTTGCAGCGCAACAGCATCATGTACTGCTCGATATGTGTATGAGTTTGGTTTTGTAACTATCCCGCTTATGTCTTTGTCTGTATTTATTCTTCTGATACTTATCCTTTCAAACAAAGCGCCTACTGACTCTCAAGGACCACTTTCTCAATAGCAACATCGAGCACAAATCCTTTTTGCCATGCTCTTTTGTGCGCCTTCATTAGTTTGGTGTATATCATTTTGTAGGCAGCTCCTCGAGCCCCTGATTTCTCGATAAGATCTCGAAGTTTCCAATACAAAATACCGATAAGTGCCTCAGGAGCATGCTCACTTCGTGCCGCTCTGTAAGCCAACCAACGGTCCTTTTTACTTGTCGCTGTTATGGCGGCAGTAACACCAAAAATAGTATTTGGTCTTGCCACTTGTTTACTTCCCTTGTCATGGAAAACAGTTCCCCCTTCTTTCTCTATTGTTTTTATAAAGGCTGCTGCCAATGCACGCTCTTCTAAAATAAACACCGTTTGGCTTATTACTAATTTTTGCAATAACTCTTTTGTTAACTGCTCTGCGTATTCTTCCAAAAGATACTTTCCGTGAATAACGGGCACGACCACAGAGAAGAGTGATGGATAAAGATATTGCTCAAGCTCAGAAATAGAACTCATCATGTCATCGAGGGCAACAACTTCAGCACTGTGTTGCTTTAAAATATCTTCTCTTTTATTTGTTCTGGCTTCACTATCTCCTCCAATGATAACTGTGAGCATATGTCTTACATGATTTTAGGAACTGAAGTCTTATACGCCTTATATGGATCTCCGTATCGATTCTCTAGTATTAATTCGTGTTTTCTAAAAAAGATATTTGAAATAAGGTACGCCACACCCGCTGTGACAAAAAGTATGGCGGTGCCGCTGGCAAATGCATACCCCGCAACAAGAATAACGAGTCCGAGCTGTGTGGGATTGCGAAGGTATCGATATGGACCTCTATTAAACTGCGCCTGCCCTGTCTGCTCTTTCACTACCTCGAATGTACGAGATGTTAGCTGAGCCCAAATAATAAGGGCTGGACCAACCCCAAAACAAATAATTGAAAAGAGCCAGGCATGGGGAACAGAAAACCGCATTGGGACAAAAAGCCCTAAAAATAACCCTAATAAACAAAGGATAAAATATGACAAATATGACTGAGCGAGCACTCGATGTACGGATTGTTTGAGTAGTTGTTCCATATACTCTTTATTGTATCACTACTTGAGCTCGTCCAAACGACTAGCCTGAGCCGTAGAAACAAGTAGTGGTACCGGGGCAACCGCTAGTGGTATTGGTGAATGATCTATGACCCCAATCATTGCTTTGATTATAATAACTCTAACCTCTTCTGCTATCTCTTCCTTCACTTCATACACAAGCTCATCATGGACCTGCAGAACTAAATGGGCATCTTTTCTTAAGCCCTTTTTCGTTAGTGCTTCGTCTATATGAACAATGGCAATTTTAATAATGTCTGCAGCTGTACCTTGTAGCGGAGCGTTTGATGCCATGCGCTCGGCAAATGCCCGAAGAAACGGCGCGGAAGAAGTGATTGTTGGAAAATATCGACGACGACCAAATGCAGTCTCGGTATACCCATGTTCTTTGGCAAAATCTCTCGTACCATCAAGATACCCCTTGATGGTTGGAAAAGCTTCGAAGTATTCTGTATAAAATTTCTGTGTATCTTCTTTTGTAGTACCCAAATTTTTCTGAAGAGCCTGCACGCCCATACCATAAATAATACCGAAATTAATCACCTTGGCTTTTCTTCGCATATCGGGAGTCACTTCACTCTGTGGTACACCAAAAACGAGAGAAGCTACGGAAGCGTGAATGTCGTTGCCTTGTTCAAATGACTCTACCAGTCGTGCATCACGAGAAAGCATCGCCAGGACGCGGAGCTCAATCTGAGAATAGTCACACCCAATAAACACAAAACCCTTTGGTGCTACAAATCCATGACGCACAGACTTCCCCCACTCTCCACTCGCAGGGAGAGTTTGCATATTTGGATCAGCCGAGGAAAACCTTCCCGTTGTAGTGCCATGTTGGAAAAACTTTGCATGAATTCTTCCATCTTCTTTTGTGTGGCTCAAAATACTTTCTACGTATGTCGAGAGTATTTTTTGTATTTCCCGCTGCTCTAAAATAAGCGAAATGACTGGGTGGGCATCACGGAGTGTTTCGAGTGTTTCCGCGTTTGTAGTAAACGCCCCGCTATCTTTACGCTTCCCTTTTGTTTTAAGTCCGAGTGTGTCAAAGAGTAGCGAAGAGAGCTGCTTTGGTGAGTTTAGGTTTATACTCACGCCAACTAGTGTCTCTACTTCTTTTTCTATTTCTCTCAAACGCTTTTCTATTATCCCGCGCATACCAAGAAAATGGTTCGTGTCGACTAAAATACCGTGCTCTTCCATAGCTTTTACGAGTGGTATCAGAGGTTCCTCAATCTTAGTAAACACTTCAGTCAGATTTCTCTTTTTTAGTTCTTCTTGAATAGTTTTCCATGCTTCTAGCAGGGTTGGGGTCTTTGTCTTTTGTAAAATAGTCTCATAGGTCGGATTGGTATTTTCTGAATACAGCACCCATAGAGCGATTGCTGTTTTTTGAAACAGCTCTGGGTCTATTTCTTCTTGCTCTACTACTTCCTCTTCTAGAGAAAAAATACTTTTAATCCGGTGACCCAAGCTTCTAAATTCATAGTGCTCAAACAGTTCTAGTAGTTTTCTTGTATCAACAGAGTCCACATAGGAGTATTCCTCCGGAAGCACATAGACAACTGGCGCATCACGACGAATAGTCGCTAAGGTCTTTGAAAAAAAGGCGTCTTCCTTGTGTTCTTCTAAGATACCAACCATACGCTCTGAGATGCCGGCTTTTATAACAGCAACCCTATCTTTTTCTATAGCACCATACAGTCCTTCAATAGATCCAAAAGCCGCGAGGATGGTGCTGGCGGTCTTTTCTCCAATACCAGGAACCCCGATGATATTATCAGATGCGTCCCCCCGAAGCCCTTTGTAGTCAACCAGTTGTAGCGGACCAAAACCAAACCGTGTTCGCACTGCTTCTTCGTCATACACAACAGTATCGTTGAGACCTTTTTTGAGAGTGAATACTTTAACCTTCTCTCCTTCAATAAGTTGCATGGTGTCCATATCTCCTGAAGCAATAACAATTGTCAGACCTGCTTCTTTTTTATACTTTTCTACCAAGGTCCCAATAATATCGTCAGCTTCAAACCCTTCGGCATCAAGCACGGGGATACCAAACGCCTCGAACAACCCTCGGGCACTTTCGAGTTGTACTACGAGTGCATCTTCTGTTTTAACTCTTCCCGCCTTATATGCACCGTAGGCCTGGTGACGAAATGTCGGTTTCGGCAGGTCAAAAGCGGCGACAATATAGTCTGGCTTGAACGTCTCAATAATTTTGAGGGTCATTGTGGTAACGCCATAGAGTGCCCCTGTTGGTTCACCTGCACTGTTACTAAACGATGGTAGTGCATGATAGGCGCGATGAATAATCGCATGTGCATCGAGTATCACGAGAGTTTTTTGTTTTGTATTAGTGGTCTTTTTCATATACCTTCGGGCCTTCGATTGTGCGGACGTCTCCTTGGTGACCAAGAGTGAATAAAGAAACAGTTGTACTAGAAAGTGCTGTCGGTACACGCTCCGGCCATTCGATAACAACAAGTGTTCGTGGCTCTGTGAGTAGCTTTGAAAAACCAAGCGGTACAAGTTCTTCTTCTGTATCAATACGATACGCATCAATATGCACCAACACATCAAAATCTCCCCTTTTTGGTGCATACCATTTAGCGATGACAAAAGTCGGACTGACCACTGTTTCTTCTACACCAAGCTCTTTAGCTATCTCCTTAACAAGAGACGTCTTGCCTGCACCAAGAGGTCCAGAAAGTGCTAACACGGTTGCTTTTTCTAGGGAGGAAACAATTAAGTCGAGAACCTCTCTCGCCACCTCCTTGAGATCTTGTTCTGCAAATTCCCTCTTCATATAACAGGATTCTAACACAAAAGTCCGAAACCTTGCGGTTCCGGGCCCTTGAGAGTAGCGAAAGACTATTAGTCTCGCTTTTTATACATTTGTCGTCCAAGGACGATAAGAGCAAGGATAACTAAGATGAGAAGTAGCCATCCGAGAAGTGTTGACGGGAAGAAAGATGAGATACCGAAGGCTGAAGCGCCGAGCACATTTGGACAGTCGTTTGAAACAGTCACTAGTGAATACGCGATAGCATCTTCTTGAGCACGAGTAGTAGTGTTTGTGTACACCACTGTTGCTGTAGTAACAGCAAGGTTACCAACAACAGCTGTATTGTTTACACGAGCACGTACTTGGACAGTACCTGTTTCACCTGGACGTACATCGCCAAGAGCAATAGTTACTGTTCGGTCAACAATCTCATAATCTCCTCGAGAACTATTTATGAATGTGAGTTCTTTTGGATGAGCAATACGAAGTACTGCATTTTGTAGTGTTTGACCTGAAATGTTTCGGTAGGTAACAGTATAATCCATTTCCCCTGCGATACACATTCGGTCGTACACATTTTCAACACGGAGCTCAAGGAGTGATGGTGTACTTCTTGTAACAACCACATCTCGATTTACCACTCGAGTAACAACTGTTGGAGGTGTTACCACAACAGTGTTTCTTTGTGTTGTGAATGGAACGATTTCTCCATATGCAGTACCATTTTGGTTTTGTACCACGATACGGTAGTAGTATGTGTTGCCCGCACTAAGACCAGAAATAGTATCACTAACATACATACTGTCAGTATTAGTTACTTGCTGAGTAATAGTTCGAGAGCCAAGATTTCGTGTTGGTCCCCACTCAAACCAGGTAGTCGTATTGTATGCGCCGTTTGGACGAGCAATACCATTGATACGAGCTGATGTTTGTGCAGGTGTTGCAACAGTAGTAATCGCTTGTGGTTGGGTGTTAGTAATAATGGTATTAACATTGATTGTTACTGTTCGTGTGTAATTATTGCCACAACCATACCCTGTAAGAGTATATGTAGTTGAACTTGTCGGATAGACAGTTGCGCTACCACTAGCATTTTGACTGCCTAGTGTTGGATAAATACTTACCGAAGATAAACCATTTGTATTCCATGACAAAATAGCGGCATTACCAGAGGATACGTTAGTAGTATTTGCATAAAAACTAATGTCACACTGATTAGTAACTATCTGATTAACAGATACATATACACTTTGTGTTTTTACTACACCATTACGAGTAGCTCGAAGTTCATAACTTCGTCCACTGTATAGTGGACCAAATGAAGCGGAGCCATCA
>CAYHJY010000004.1:0-15088 GCA_964357135.1 uncultured Candidatus Saccharibacteria bacterium | reverse complement strand
ATCTATATGGCAATTATTAAACAACAAGAACAACGTGTCGGTGTTTTCATCGATACACAGAACCTCTATCACACCGCAAAAAATTTGTACAAAAAGAAGGTGAACTTTGGCGCAGTACTCAAAGACGCAGTAGCTGGCCGACAACTCATCCGCGCTATCGCTTATGTGATCACCACTGAAAATGAAGATGAAAAAGCCTTTCTCGGAGCGCTCGGCAAGGCAGGAATTGAAACAAAAGCCAAGGACCTTCAAATATTTTACGATGGTAGCAAAAAGGCTGACTGGGATATCGGACTTGCTATCGATGCGGTCACTATGGCTCCAAAACTCGATGCTATTGTTATTGTTTCTGGAGACGGCGACTTTGTGCCGCTCTGTAACTTCCTTCGGTATCACCACGGTGTACAAGTCGAGGTTATGACCTTTGGTAAAAGCGCATCAAGTTCACTCAAAGAGATCGCTGATGAATTTATCGACCTTTCTGAAAACCCAAAAAAGTACCTGATCGGATACCACTAATCGTATGGAGGAGCAAAAAGCAGAACAACAACAAATACCTGAGACGCCACCGGTAGAGCCTGTACAAAACGAAGCTCCGGTTGTGACCCCAGAAATAAAAAAGCCTATCGTGCATACCTATGCGAGCGACCTCGCCAATGCCCTCGATACGACAGATGCGACTGTGGTGCAGCAAATATTATCTGAGGGGAGAGAACGTGAAGAAAGAGAGATTGGAGAAAAGACTTTGGGTAAACAAAAAGTTTGGTATAAAACTGGTGCTATTATTTTAATACTTTTCTCCCTGGCTGCAGTAGGGTACACCCTTTATTATTACAATAGCCTCACCGTGCCAGCACAACAAGCCTTTAGTGTTGGCGTCTTCCCTAGCACTGACGTTATTGTGGCGCCTACTACTGATGTTCGAAGTGTCATAGAATCCCTGCGAGCTAATGCGGCGCTTGAAGTAAATAAGCCATTTCTTGTTCCTCTGGTAAACGATGAACAAACCTTAACACTTCTTTCAAACAGCCAGCTCTTTTCATTTTTTGAGTCGTCTCCATCAGAACCGTTTCTTTCTTCGTTTAGTTTGATGCGACTCGGTGTAATGAATACTGGAGTGGACAACGTACCATTTGCCATCGGTGCAACACCGGACGTCGATATCGCTACCAAAGAACTACTGATCGCTGAGCCAGACCTGTTACAACTATTATACAAAGCACTTGGTATTGATATCAGCACTATCCCACAAGAAATAGGCCGTGTGTTTACTGGTGAATATTTGTACAATATTCCAACCCGAACACTTCGGTATACGAGTGTTGATGGAGTAAATACGACCATATTCTTCTACGCCCGCGTGTCAGAGAACATTGTTGTTTTCACTACAGACCCTAGTGTTCTCAAGGCTGTTTACGACACACTAATACGTCAACGATAGTGCCTGAAAAGAGCTTGCTCTTTGGGCAGGGCGTGATACCATACTTCGCATGAATACAAATAAGTTCAAAGACGCCCTTATTGCAGAACAAGCACTCCTCGAAGGAGAGCTTAAAAATATCGCTCGATTCAATACTGAGACCAACGTCTGGGAAGCTACTCCTAACACCGAAATGATGAACGAGTCTGATGACAACGATGCAGCAGATCGGTTCGAAGATTTTGAAGAACGCACTAGTATGCTTCACACACTCCAAGCTCGTTTGACTGATGTGAAAGATGCGCTTATAAAAATAGAAGCTGGCACATTTGGTATTTGTGAAGTTTCTGGAGAAAAAATAGAAATGGATCGCCTCGAAGCCAACCCTGCAGCGCGAACAAGCAAAGCACACATGAATGGGTAGTGAAAAGTTAGTAAAGAGTAGTAAGTAGATAGTAGAAAAGAAAAAAACCGCCTCATGTTATGTGAAGCGGTTTTGCGTTTTACCCAGAAAAATACAATTAGTTGTAATACCTCGTTTCTATTCGCTTTTGAGATTGAAGGTCTTCTTGCAACCTTATCTCTTGTTCGTTACGGAATGAAATTCGAACAATGGCATACTGGTAGTTGCTTGTATACTTCCATGTAAAAGTTTTTTCAAAATCTTTCAGGGCATGGCCATTAAAAAAATAATGGACTCCGTCTTGTTTTTTAACTAAATACAGTGGCCTAGAAAGCCACCAGATGTATCCTTCGTGATACTTTTGATCGGAAGGAGAGACCTCCGAATAGAACTCTCCGAAATTAACAAACACTTTGAGAGTGTCTGTTTTTAACCCTAACAAAGATTCGTTTGATACAAACACCTGGGCATCGAACTGAATTTTGTGTAACGCTTTTAAGAAGACGGAGTCTTCTTTAGAATAGCTTTTTATTTCCTCTTTTACTTCAAGAGGAAGAGGGGCGGGGGTTTCTTTTTTAAAAGAACTTGAGTCTGAGCAAGACGCAAAAGTAAATGCGCCTAAAATTAATATTAATTTCATGTTTTATCTTTTTTATTATTATAGCATATTTTTAGATTAAAGTCAAATAAACACCCTCACTTCTCACTACCCCTCTTGAACAAGAGAAATCAAAAAATATTTGCACCGTATTTTTATTAAACTTATTTCCATTTATTTTTGAAAGCGTTATACTTTTATTATTATGTTTTCGCGCATTGAGAGCGCACAACTTACTGGACTCGGTGCTTCCGGTGTAGTAGTCGAAGTAGATATTTCGCGTGGGCTGTATCTTTTTCAAATCGTCGGATTACCTGATAAAGCAGTAGAGGAGAGTAGAGAGCGAGTTATCTCTGCACTTCGAAATAGTCTCGACATCAATCCAAAATCTGAAAATGAAAAAGTGATTGTTTCACTCTCTCCAGCGGAACTCAAAAAAGAAGGTGCGTATTTTGATATTGCTATTGCGCTCGGATATTTATCTTCAACAGGAGTATTGAAAGGGGAAACAAAAGGAAAATTATTTCTCGGGGAACTCTCACTCAACGGTGACGTGCAACCAATCCGTGGACTCTTATCGATCGCACAATGGGCACGCGACAATGGTTACACGGAGATTTTTATACCAAAAGGCAATGAGATAGAGGCGACACTGATCGATGGTGTGACGTTCTACCTTGTACCCACACTCACAGATCTTGTGTTACACATCAATGGCGGCACACAACTAGAGCAGAGTGAATTTATTCCTTTTGAACACAAAGAACAAAACTCTGCGCTCGACTTTGGAGATGTTCGAGGGCAAGTGGCAGCCAAGCGAGCGCTCACTATAGCTGCTGCCGGTGGACACAACATCGTACTCTATGGACCTCCGGGTACTGGTAAGACCATGCTGGCAAAAGCGTTTCATGGTATTTTGCCGATGCCACACAACGACCACTTTCTCGAGGTCGCAACTATTTATTCAAGTGTTGGATTGATTGACGACGCAATACAAAACCCCGTACCACTGCGCTCACCTCACCACAGCGCGTCGCCTGTTGCCATCATCGGTGGAGGACAATCTCAAATCAGACCAGGAGATATTACACTCTCTCATCGAGGAGTCTTGTACATGGATGAGTTTCCAGAATTTGATAGAAGAGTTTTGGAAGCGCTTCGCGAACCACTTGAAGAAGGGTGTATCACGGTTGCTCGCGCAAAAGGATCTGTACGATTTCCTGCAGACTTTATTTTGCTCGGCGCCATGAATCCGTGTCCGTGTGGATATAGAGGTAGTGGCATCAAACCATGTACCTGTAGTGGTATGGAGCTCGGAAGATATAATAAAAAACTTTCTGGACCAATAGTTGACCGTGTCGACATTTGGGTACCAGTTGCACATGTACAATACGAGACACTCCATGATACTCGCAGTGACAAAGAAAGTGATGGCTTGAGAAAACTTATTTCTGATATTCGTAGTGTTCAATATAAGAGAAGCAACAAGCTTAACAAAGCACTCTCAAGTACTGAGGTGCAAGAAGGAAGTAGGTTGTCTGAAAAAGCAAAAGAGACACTGCAGCAATTTGCCGAAAAAATAAAACTCTCCCCACGCGTGTATTTACGAACTATCAAAGTCGCTCGCACTATTGCTGATTTAGAAAATTCAGAGACGATTGAGGAACCTCACATCCTCGAAGCTCTTCAGTATCGTCCAAAGTTTGAATAACACTACTTGTTGACTTTCACCTTAGAATCCGTAGTATCAAAGAAAAATTCTTCAACAAAACTTACTACCGTGAAAGAAAATCAAACACCTGGATTTAAGTCCGCTGCATCTTTGCTTAGACAAGCAACAGCAGCTGCTAAGCAATCTATGAAACTTAAAATAGATTCAGCGATCAAAATTTCTGCCTTAGTTCTAACAACCATCGATGACTCAAACCTTGAAAAGATTTTGACCCTTTCTGCTTCTCTGAGTGAAGACACGTTCTTATCAAATGTTTTTGCACCAGAAGAAATGCCAAAACTGTCTTTTCTGGAATGCATAGTCTTAAGTGGTATAGAGGCCAGACAAAGACCAGGCTATAAAAGCCCTTCACTTGAGGGAATATGTATTACCAAATCAGATCTGTTTAATGTTTTTCCTATGGACAAAAGGTTTGACCGCGAATTTGAACAGCTTGAAAAAATAACAAACGGCTTTATTAAAATATTCAAATTTCAACACCTTGATCAAAAGGCCGGCCATTTGATTTTTAAAGCTCAGTGCGATCCCTCAAAAGACTTTTCAAAAAACTTTGCTCCTGCCTAAAAGCAAATGCCCTGCATCACGCAGGGCATTTTTTATTTTATGATTAGTACGTTGTTCCGTATTTGTCTTTTGCAAATGGGTTTGGAGCGCCGCGTACTTCAAAGTGTAAGTGCGGACCAGTCGTTCTTCCTGTATTTCCTGAGAGAGCAATAGCTTCACCCTGTGCTACTTCTTGCCCGACCTCTACGTCGATACGAGAGAGGTGAGCATAGAGCGTCTCTGTACCATTACCATGTTTGATGATGAGATAGTAACCATATCCACCATTCCAAATGTTACTATCCTTCACAACCGTTACAACACCAGCAGCTGCAGCTAAAACAGTGCTTCCTACTTTGATAGCCATATCAACAGCGGTCCTGTCGTGAAGTCCTTGTGAAAGCCGACTACCCGGAAGAGGGGCAATAAAATAATCTTCTAAAGATGCAGGTTTTGCCGCAGGGGTCGCAGTATCTACTTTTGTAGTAGCTACTTCTGTCTTTGTTTCTCCTTCCTTTTTTACAGTCGAAACTGGTTCAGGCTTCTTTGCTGTCGCAGGTTTCGCTACCGGTTTCGGCGGAGCAATAGGTTCTCCTTCAGGGATAATAAGCTCTGCACCTGGGACTATTTTACTACCTTCAATGTCATTGAAATCAAGAATCTCTTCTTGGGCAACATCAAACTTGAGCGCAATAGCAGAAATAGTATCTCCTTTCTTTACGGTGTACTGTATGCCGGTGACCGGAAGGATAGTAAGCTTGTCACCTACCTGAATACTCGATTTAGCAGAAAGATCGTTTGCCCAGCGAATAGTGTTGGTAGAAATGTTAAATTTCTCGGCGATAGTCGAGAGGGTGTCTCCTCGAACCACGGTGTAGGTCGTTATAAGTGGTTTATCATCTGATGCCAACACTTCTTCAACCACTGGTTCAGGGTTGATACCTTCTACTCGTGGAAGGATAGTGGCGTCATCTTTAATAAGCGCATCCCGAGATGACGAAGCAATAAGAGAGTGTGCAGATAGTGCGAGAGCACTAATGCCTAAAACAGAGAAGACTATGAGGAATGTGCGTTTGGGAGGCACATCTTTTGTTTTGAGAGAAAACATAAGGGTACAGATAGGTATGATACCAGAAGAATAGTCCCTATTTTGACTCTGCGACAACTAATAGTATTCGTCAAATAGTGTGTTCCTAGGGTACACTCTAGCTTGTAATGATTCTCATCGGACTCAATGATGCTCAGAAAAAAGCTGTTTTAACAACAGAAGGACCGCTCTTAATAGTGGCTGGAGCAGGAGCTGGGAAAACAAAGACGGTCGTCCATCGTATTGCTCACATCGTCTCTACTGGAGTTTCTGCGAGCCAAATCTTGGCGGTGACATTCACCAACAAAGCAGCTAAAGAAATGCGAGAGCGGGCAATTGCTCTTTTAAAAGAAACAGCAAACACTTCCGATCGTAGTATCCCTTTCATTAGTACGTTTCATAGTCTCGGCGTGTTCTTACTCCGACGCTTTGGTGCTTACAACGGATCTGTGAAGCGCTTCACTATACTCGACGACGGAGATACCACGGCACTTATAAAGGAAGCTTTGCAAAGCATGGGGCTTGATCCAAAAACAAATGACCCTCGCGCTCTTAAAAGTATCATCAGTAAGTGCGCCAACGCCCTACAAACACCCGAGCAATTGATGAGTGAGAGTAATCCAACCTACCGCTTGGCTGGTCGAGTATGGCTTGCCTATACCAAAGGCAAAGAATCTCAACACGCGCTCGACTTTGACGACCTGCTTTTACAAAGTATAGACCTGCTTGAAAAAAACGATGAGGCACGAGCCTGGTGTCATGACACATGGCGATACATACATATAGATGAGTACCAGGATACCAACGAAGTGCAGTACCGTATCGCCAAAGCACTTGCAGGTAAACGAAAAAATCTCTGCGTAGTTGGAGACTCTGATCAAAGTATCTACTCATGGCGCGGAGCGAACATCAAAAACATTTTAGAATTTGAACAGGATTATCCTGAAGCAGTCGTAGTGCTGCTCGAAGAAAACTATCGCTCTACCAAGACCGTGATTTCAGCTGCCAACGAAGTCATCAAACAAAATATTCACCGAACACCAAAGAACCTCTTCACCAACAAACACGAGGGTGACCCTATCTCTTTATATGGTGGATATGACGAAGCAGATGAAGCGCGATTTATTGTTGAGCGATGTGTCGAAAGAATAGACAGCGGGGTAAGACCTGAAGACATTGCGGTGCTTTTTCGTGCCAACTTTCAGTCTCGTGTACTTGAAGAGGCGTTTCTTTCATACAACATCCCATATCAAGTCCTCGGTGTGAGATTCTTTGAACGAAAAGAAATCAAAGACGTGCTCTCATATGTACGAGCGTCTTTAAACCCAGAAAGCATTCTCGATATTAAACGTATCATCAATACCCCGGCACGAGGAATCGGAAAGGTTACTGTCACGAAATTATTTATCGAAGGGAAGGAGTCTCTTTCTGGGAAAGCCTTCATCGCCGTGGATGCATTTTATGAACTTCTTATTCGCATCAGAGAATACATCCCCGCACATACAGTGAGTGAAATATTAAAATTCGTTATCACTGAAGCCAAGCTCGATGCTTCACTAAAAAATGAACCCGATGGTGATGAACGTATCGAAAACTTACAGGAACTTGTAACGCTCGGACTGCGTTATGATCACTTCGATAGTGTTGAGGGTATAGAGCGCTTGATAGAAGAAGCGACCTTGATGAGCGACCAAGACACCATGACGGACGAAAAGAAAACTTTGCCCGGTGTGAAACTAATGACGATTCACGCTTCGAAAGGGCTTGAGTTCAACACTGTCTTTGTTACAGGACTAGAGCACGGACTTTTCACGCATGAGAGAGGAGAAAGACTCTCTGGTGCTGATGCTGAAGAAGAGCGCCGCCTCATGTATGTAGCAGTTACACGCGCAAGAGAAAAGCTCTACCTAACCTATGCAAGTATGCGTACTATATATGGTATGCGAGATGTGAGACTGCCGAGTGAATTCCTCTCCGATATCCCCGACGAACTCATCACCCGCGAATCTCGTGATGGGGAAGCAGGGTTTACAGTGTATTTATAAAAAATGTTACACTCAAAATATGACAACACAAGAAATAGCAAAAAAGTTAGCAGAGCTTTGTAATGAGGGGAAATATGAGGAAGCGCACGACTCTTTGTATGACGCCACTGTACTGAGCGTAGAGATGGACGACTCTATGGGAGAGCGCGAAGTGCGAGGGATAGATGCAGTAAAAGCAAAAGGAACTGGATGGGCACAAATGTTCAGTAGCCCGGCTACATCATGGTGTGATGAACCTATAGTATCAGGCAACTCATTTGCATGCCGAATGGGATTTGCTGGAGTAGGGCACAATGGTGAAAAAATAGAAGGAGAAGAACTCGCTGTCTATGTCACCAAAGACGGCAAGATAGTTGAAGAAAGATTTTATTGGTAAACACAACTCAGCGAAGAAAAAACCTTACTCTTTGTATGGTTTTTTTATTTTTTAAAAAACTAGTAACGGTGTAGTATATTGTCGCTATGAGGACAACAAATGAATCTCCAGTAAAAAACGGCCCCATCATGATTTATCCGACCGATACTATTTACGGTATTCTAGGAAGCGCGCTATCTAAAAAAGTAGTAGAACGTATTTATACAATAAAGGGAAGAGATGAAAATAAACCATTCATTATCCTTATTTCTCGTATTGAAGATTTGAAATTGTTTGGAGTAAAGATTTCTTCAGACCAGCAAAAATATTTAAAAAGTGTTTGGCCAGGAAAGGTAAGTGTTATCCTTCCGTGTAAAAGTAAGAAATTTTCTTATCTTCATCGCGGGACAAATTCTCTGGCCCTTAGACTCCCTAAGAAAAAGTCCCTCCGAGCACTTCTTGAAAAAACAGGGCCGCTAGTCGCACCTTCAGCAAACCCACAAGGGTTCGTACCTGCAACTACAATACGTGAGGCAAAAAACTATTTCGGTAACACTGTCGATATATATGTTTCTGGTGGCAAACTCCAGGGCAAATCGTCTACCCTTATTTCTCTATTAGGAAAAGAGCCTGAAATTTTACGAAAATAGTGCCCCGAACCTAAGACGGTGCCTGGATAGGGTTAAGGAAGATAAAAACTTGAATTTTTGTCAGGTAGGTGCAATGATCATTAAGAAATCTTTAAATTTTAAAGGATGAAACAGTACATTATTGATACCAACAAGGACCCAAGAAGTAACGACGGCTACAGTATAAAGGAGCACAAGAAATCAGGTAATATCACATGGGACCCTTCCAAGATAGAACTTTATTTGCACGAATGGCAGTGTGACAATAAGAAGGTTATTACCGGTCACGAGCTTTATGGAAAGTTGAGAGATATGGAGGTTCTCAATGAGAACGTTCTTGAGTATTTACTGGAGAATCAAGAACTTATTCCTGATACATGGAAACGGAAGAACGATAAAGAGCCACTTCAAATCTTTTTCTGGGGTACTATTTACCACAATAAAGGAGGTGATTTGGTTCGCTTCCTCAGGTGGTCTCCGGTTCAAAAAAGGTGGGAATCGGTTTACACTCGGCTTGATTTTCAGCTATTTAGAGAATCTCCTGCGGCTATTCTTGTTACAAGGTAATTAATTTATCTTTATCCTGCTTTAGGCGGGATTTTTTTATGGAACTTTCTTTTTAATTAGTAACTATGCTTTAATCACGAAACCAGGATTCGAACCTAAATACAGAAATGTTGTATAGTAGAGAAATGCAAGCCAAAAAACATCTCGGGCAACACTTCCTGACATCACAAAAGGCGCTGTTTGATATGGTTACAGCAGGAGACATCCACTCTGGTGACTTAGTGCTAGAGATAGGACCAGGGAAAGGGGTGCTGACAAAAGAGCTCCTGGAAAAAGGTGCCCATGTCATAGCTATCGAAAAAGACACGGATTTGTTGCCATTACTGAAAGAAAAGTTTAAAAAAGAGCTCGAGAAAGGGCAATTAGAGATACTTCCTAAAGACATCCTGCTTTTTGATCCCTCTATATTGAAAGAGTACAAAAAGCCATACAAGCTTGTTGCGAACATTCCATACTATATAACAGGGGCTATTATCGAACAGTTTCTCGGTGCGACATATCAACCAAGCACTATGGTGCTCCTGATACAAAAGGAGGTAGCGGAGCGTATTATTGCCCGCGACCAACTCTCTGGAAATTTGGGAGGCAAGCAAAGCATACTATCTATAGCTGTATCAGCGTACGGGACACCAAAAATTATTTCCAAGGTTCCAGCTGGCGCCTTTTTCCCACCACCAAAAGTCGATTCAGCTATCATCGCCATCAATAACATTTCCCGAGGGTTCTTTACTGATGTGGACGAAAAGCTCTTTTTTGAAATTCTTAAATTCTGTTTCGGTAGAAAACGAAAACAACTTCTCGGTAGTCTGACCGAATATCTCGAAGACCGCACAAAAGCGCTCTCAGTATTGCAAAAATCAGATATTTCAGAAAAAGCCCGCCCCGAAACCCTTTCAAAAGAAGATTGGAAGCGATTAGTACAACACATTAGAGACTAAATTGTTGTATAATAGAGAGAATGAGAAAACATAGAAATATAGCACTGACCTTAATTTTTATACTTTTTATGGTACCAGTAATTACTTTTGGAGAGATATTTTACAACGATACTAATATAAATGGCCCACAAAATTCAAGAGGTGTGGGTCTTGGAAACAGGCCCGTTGGCGGGAAAGTCATTAAAACAGGTAAAACTCCTGCTATTGTTTGTGCGGCAATGTATGGACCAATATTTATGCGAGTATTCAACGCAGCTCCTTTTGGTCCATTTTTTATACGGGGAAGCTTAGCGGGAAGACCAAAAGTAAATGGGTACCTACTAGCAAATTATCAGATCGTCCCTGATCTTGGCACTTGTACCAACCCAGAGACAGGTGTGCCAATACCAGCCTTTGAATTAAAACCATATGGAGTCTCAAAATAACCCCGGTATTTCAAAACCCAGTAAACAGTTTTTTGTTCGTGGAGGTATTGCAACTGGCATACTCGCCCTCATACTTATTGTTCAAACGCAGTGGTTTCTTGGTCTTTTCTCTAAGAAAAATACCCCGGGAGTTACAGTAAACAATACTACCGTTGGCGAAGTTGTCGGTAAGGACAGTAACGGCAATGGTATTGCGGACTGGGAAGAAAGGCTGTGGGGACTTGATCCTACTGTAGCCACAACAAACGGCGTCTCAAACAAAACTATTATCGAAGAAAAGCGACGATCTCTACAAACACAAGATGGCCAAGAAGGGGAACTCAATGAGACCGACAGATTGGCTCGGGAGTTGTTTGGATTTACTAGTGCGGTAGGGCAGGAAAATGCGATAGACAAAAGTAGCCTCAGTGCGCTCGCGATAAAACTGGGACAGGAAAGTGCTACCCCTGAAACAATACCGGTATATACGATTAAAAATATCACCACCATTCAAACAAACCGAAAAAACCTTGTTGCGTATGAAAAGAACCTCTCTTCTATACTCTCTTCCTACAACACCACTCTTCCTGAAATAGATGTATTTATCACAACTATTCAAACAGGTGACTATAGTGCACTCGATGGCTTCGATAAAACAATATCTTTTTACTCTGGACTAGCCAAGAAGCTAAGCAAGATCGCTGTTCCTGTTGGCGTAGCTCAATACCACTTAGATATTACGAATAGTGTTGCTGGTATAGGCACCTCATTTGAAAAAATGAAGCTTTTGGAAGATAACGGTATAAACGCACTTGTTGGACTTTCTGAATATCGGTTTCATGATCAGAAACTAACAGCCGCTATTGAAAGATTGACTGCATATTTTACACAGTACGGTATACTACAATAATACTATGAAGCACTTGCTCACTAGCATCCTCATAACAATAGTTTTATTCTCTCCACTTAGCGTGGGCGCACAAACAGTTGGGCAGAACCAACAAATTCTTCAGCGCTTCCAACCAAATGCAAGTATCCAAAGCAGTGGTAACAATAGAATAGGCGGTGTGAACTTTAGTGGCGTTAGTGGCTCTGTGTTGGCTTGTGCAAATGTGGGAGGAATCATAACAAATGCGATTGGCTCTCTCTTTAAAAAAGGAAGTGGTGGTGTAGGATCTAAACTAGGAAGTATGTTTGGTAAAGCAACAGGCCAAAAAGTACCAACAACAGACGAAACCGCCCAAACAAAACTTGAAACTGCTAATAAAAAAGAAAGCTGTCTTGATGCTATTGCGTACACCTTAGCAAAACAAGCGCTCACTCAAGTGACAAACAAAACACTAAACTGGGTTAATACCGGATTTGGTGGAAATCCATTTTATATACGCGATGCCGGTTCTTTCCTTAGGTCTATTGAAAAAGAAAGCTTTAGAGATTACATCAGCATAGCCGGCCAAACAGACAACCAGATTATTGGTGAAAGCGTCTCCAATAAACTCATTGAACTATTCACAGGGAGAAGGTCTCCTCAGCTTGATCGTTTACCTCAAACAGCCGCAGAAGCTACCTACGATGCATTTTCAAAAGATTTTACCCAGGGTGGTTGGGGAGGATGGCTCGATGTGACGGTTAACAACCAGAACCCTCTAGGCCAATTTTTAAACATCACAGAAAAGTTATCGAAAGACTACGGAGAAAAAGAGGATCAAACTAACAAAGAGCTCGACCAAGGTAACGGATTTCTTTCACAAAAAAAATGTGTGGAGTTTGCACCAGCACCCTTGCCGGACGATAACTATGATTTTAATACTAGTGCCGATGGGTCGTTGAATTGTCTCAGGTATGAAACAGTAACACCGGGAGCTGTTATTGCGGCACAAACTCAAAATGTTACAAACTCAGGAACACGACAACTTGAAGCCGCAGACGAGCTCAATGAAGTACTCGGGGCATTTTTTGATAGCTTGCTAAACAAGCTCTTCAACAAAGGATTACAGACCCTCGGAAGAGACTCGGGGGATAATTTTGGTAATAGTCTTTCTGGGTTTGGAGGACAGGGGAGCAATATTGTTATTGGTTCAAACGGTCAACCAATAAATGGGACGGGCAGTGGTGTAGTGCTACCATATAACCAGCCTGGAGACCTATATGACACTAGTACTTTTAACATCAGCAACCCTCGACATATCGCTGCGGTAATAAAGACGCAAAAAACGTTTCTTAACCGTGCGCTTGATAGTCAGGCGAGTTTGCAAAAAATTGTTCCAAACCTTGGACATCTTGATTATTGTTTACCTGGACCACATCCAACATGGGCAACGGACACCGAATCAGGCGCGCTATCACTCTTTACGAGTATGCGAGGCTCTGGTATGTCAAACCCTCTATCTGGATTCTTTACTATAGATCCATATGATTTATTTGATCCACTAAAGGGTTCAACTCAGAGCTTCAGCAACAAATCCCTCGTAATACAAAACAATACTTTTGCTTCTGGTTTTGATATCGCAGCACTTTTTAGTAACTGGCTTTCTGTATTTGAAAACACAATAACGACAACATTTTCTGAAAACGCACTTTCTGCTGCATACGCCGGGCTAGAAACAACGACTGCGGCACAAACATTTGCGAGAGGATTTGTAAGTGATTCTTTTGCTGAAACGAGCCAACTACCACAATACCTACAAGCCGTTGTTGAGACAGATTCTCAGTATGCAAGTGCTACCTCAGACACACGATCTGCAATTACAGAACTTGAGTCTATCCGTGCTGAAGTGCTTGATATTGTTACCGCTGCACGCACAAGGCATATTGCAACAAAACAATCCCAAGGTATTGCTGTTAACATGGCATGCCTTAATGAAGCATATGACATAAGTAACAGCCCTATTACTGCACCAGCAAGAGAAGAGGCTGACGCAACAGCTGAACTTAATGCACTAGAATCTGCGCAGGCAAGCTTTTATACTAACCTATAAACTATATGAAAAAAATCCTTCTTATTATTCTCATCATTATCATCATACTTGGAGGCTTTTTGTATATCCGCAATAGAAAAACAGCGGAAACACCAGGCGGCACAACAAGTGGATTTAAAAGTTTCTTTAATTTTGGATCTAAAACAAATCCTTCTACCGATGAACCTAGTGGTGAACTAAGTAGTGAATTTACCCCGGAAGACGTACCTACTACTGATCCTGCATCGCCTTCTTCTCCTTCAATTTTTGGAACAAGTGGGCCTTTTACTCCAACAAACAGCGGCTCTACTGGAGTAGTTAGTGGTGGCGGGCCAACAAGCGGAAGTGGCCCAACAGGAAGCGGAGAGGTACCCACAGGTGGAGGTCCAACGAGTGGTGGCGGACCAATAGGAGGTGGTGGACCTGGTACAGGAGGAACCGGCGGTGGCGGAACAGGCGGTACTCAATGTACGATTGATGACACCCAGATAGAATTTACCCCCGAAGAGATCGCTCGTCTCCAAGCACTTGAACAGCGCTTTTATGCTGTTGCTCCTTTGTTGCACACCGACAACGATGTACAAGCAGAGATGGCAAACTACAGTAGCTACAAAATTCTTAACCAAAAGTATGGTGAACTTATCGCCTATTGCGAAAATAAATCTCCGCTCCTTCCAGCAACAACAAACCGACGTGTGGCAACACCGCTCTATACTGATGCTTCAGCAAATGCCTACTTTACTGACGGACCTGCCGCTGATGGCGTTATCGACATGCAGTCATCTATACCAAAACTTCGGGAAATAGAGCAGTTTTTGCGAATAAGTATTTGGTAAAAGACCTACTTATAGTGATATACTAAGCATAGTGAAAGTTTTTTTCTCGTCGCTCAAAAAACGTTTCGGTGTAATTGTATTGCCCTCACTTCTTGTGGTTCTTTTTGGTGCTATACACACAGAAAAAGCATATGCGTACCCAGACAACTACAATGATTTTATTTGTCTCTTTACCCCAACATCTACAAATTGTGACCACAGCGCTCCACCAGAACTGGTAAAAAGAGGAGAGAAGAGTGGTATTGCATACGGACAACCAACAAAAAGCGGCGTTACTACGACAGGGATAAAGCAGGTTGTATTACTTCTTGGTCTTTCGTTAAATGGGGAAAAGGATATCCGAGATGGCTCAAACACCGAGTCTCGCTATTTTTATAAAAGAATTGCTGACCCACTGGAGAGCAGTTTTATTGTTAGATTAAAATACACGAAAGATAATGGCGAAGTCTCTTATCAACTTGAAACAGTTCCCTACAGACTCTACAACAACTCCACATATCCAGGCATTGTAACAGTTACTGGAGATAACATAAAAGGTGACGCATATACCGACGGACGCTTAACCGCTATAGCA
>CAYHJY010000003.1:0-15429 GCA_964357135.1 uncultured Candidatus Saccharibacteria bacterium | reverse complement strand
ACCTGTCACCTCTACAATGTCAATGTAGCGCTCTAACCATATGAGCTAACCGCGCAATATTTTATTTTCAATTCTTACAGTAAGTAGGGAAATCATAACAGAAATGTCATTTGTTTGCCAATTTGTATTTGTGTGGTATAAAGTATCAAACTAAACCGTTATTTATGCAAAATCAGAAAAGTCCTATTCTAAGTACCTGTCCTTGGACAGAAGCAGACATCGCACTTTTTCCCTTGGTGGAAAAGCCGGTGTTTGAGTATGAAAAGATATTACCAAAACATATCTTGAAGCAAAATGTTGTCGGGGTAAGTAACTTGCCTCCATATTTTGCAAATCGCCTTGATTTCTTCAACGAAAACGGCAAGACTTTTTTTGCAAAGAATGTTCCGCTGGTTTTTTCTCTTTTAGCTCCGACAGATATTGAAAGAGAGCCTATCTCGGAATACTGGAGCCAGTTGATGATGGTTGCAAGAAAAGGTGTTTGTCCTCGTATTTGGGCTATAGCACCGGAGTTAGTCTGTAAGTACATTATGTCTAATTGCGTAGGCGAAACAAATGGATTTTACTACCATGAACCAAAACAGGTAGAAAATCACTACTACGCTATTACGAACGCCGGGCAAATGAAAACGCATCTTTTGTTCTCTACTCCCGCTTGACCCTTAGAGGCCGCCCAATATAACGGGCGGCTTTTGATTTTTTTGAGAGTCATGTTAGAATATTCCCGCTAGAACGGCCCTATCGTCTATCGGTTAGGACACCTCCTTTTCAAGGAGGGAAGCGGAGTTCGATTCTCCGTAGGGTCACCTTATTGTTATAAATAACAAGTCTCAAAATATTATGGCTGAAAAAACAAAAACCAGTAAAATACCATCAGTAACTATTGATAAAGAGTTTTTAAAAAACCTTGGTTTGATTATTGAAAAAGAAGTCAAGGAACGTAAGAGGGTATCTGATGAAAATATTGCTAAAGAAATTAAAAAAGAAATTGATCAAGTCAATCAAGATTCAAATAACAAAAACGATTTAAAAATAGAACTCAGTGATTCTACGATTCGCCATATAACAGCGATGAACACGCCTCATATAAATGTCGATTACACCATAAAAACAAAAGAAGAAGTTATTACATTTAAGTCGCTTGATGAAGTACTTGAAACACCCTTTTTCCCAACCAAGATAGACAGCTTTTCATTTCGAATATTTCACTATAATCCAGAATTTGTAAGCATTAGCTTAAATATAAGAAATCCAGGCCAATTTCTTTGGACAAGCTTTTCTGGGGTGGGCGAGTGCAATCTTTCATCTGAAGATGAAGGTAAGATTCTTAAGATAGAGAAAGAGTTAAAAATGCTGTTTCAAAATTCAAAAAGTGTGTATCAAAAATTTTTATATAACATAGTAGAAGCACCTTATTTGATAAACTTTTTACTCTCAACACTTTTTTCTTGCTCCTTAGTATTTCTTTTATATAAAAATAATACTACTACTCAAATTAAAGATAATATTTTTGAAATATTACTACTAATGATGTTTGTATATTACTCAATGGTTAGTTTTTTGAATTGGATTTTCCCTTATTATGAATACTCACTTAGTAAAAATAAAAGTACAAAAACAGCTTTACGTATATTTATTGGAGCAATATTTATGTCCATAGTATTACCGGCACTATTTAACTTTTTTATTAAAATATAATCTCTCAGCGTTTATTCTATAAACCTCACAGAGTCTAATCAAATTCCTCACACTCGGCATCGCTTACCCTTGCTTCCAATGACTCAATCTATTTGAGGTAAATAGCTAATAAGGTGGCGTCTGAGATAAGACAGGGGTTGTTCCCTGGAAAAAAGAAATAAGCTCATTTGCTTCATACGCAAATTGCTCTACCATTTCTTGCAGTAGATTATTTGTTAGAATCTTAGTATCCCTTTTAATAGCAACGTTATTAGTAACAGAGAGGGGAATTTGCTTAAAATCTGTGTTCGATTTTGAATTCGAGTGGGTCACAAATAAAAAACCTTACTCTTTCAAGTAAGGCTCATAACGAAGAAGATCAAGCATTGGTATTTTCTCTGTAATTTCAGAGTCGAGCCTTCCTATGGCATTAAGTACCACTTTGAGATCGAATGAGATACCAAAGTACTGATGCACAAAGATAGGATAAGTAGGATGTGCCAAAATACCGTAATCAAGTACAGCCCCCTTGTAAGTCATAAACGTATGGCGCCCAATAGCATACTTTTTATCTGACGCAATAGTTTGCTTTGGTGATATACCATGGTATCCCGTAACAAACTTAAAATCATCAAGTAGTTCCGGGTGAAGGTCTGCCAACTCATTAGCATAAACGGCGTTGTTATGGTGACACTGTCCTGGTTCTACGTGGCTAGGCATAGGAACACCCTTGGGAGATGTTTCTAGCATCGTTGTGTAGTACCTACCAGCTTCTTTCATCCATAGATAGATCCACGGATCTTTTTCTGTAAGAATCTGTGTATCGATCCAGTCGTGAATATCAATTTTACTAATAAGGTGCTCACCAACAAGCGTGTCGGTTTCGTTGTATACTTTTGACATAGAGTAAACTTTTTTACTTAATCTATAGTATTTTTTGTAAGTGTCAATATAGTCTTTAAATAAAACCCCCATACGCGAAACGCATGGGGTTTTGTTTTTTTAGTACTTACGCAAGTTGAGGATCTATTTCTGTTAAGCCCTGCTTAATGGCAAACACGACAAGTCCAGCCATGCTTTTTGTTCCTGTTTTTGTTTTCAGGTTGCCTCTCATTGCCTCAATGGTTCTGGGGCTAAGATCAAGGATGCTGGCGATTTCTTTTGTACTTTTTTCTTCAGAGATAAGAGTAAGTATTGTCTTTTCTTTGTCTGTTAGTGACAGAAAAGCAGCTCTCTGTATCATGGGTCTCGATACTTCATCAAGAAAATCGTTGAAATGAAAGGTTTCTCTTGAAACATCAAAGACCGCCTTGATAACCTGTTCCGGAGAATAGTACTTTTTAATACAACTATTAGCGCCTGCTTTCATTGCTTCTTTGGCAATTTCAGAGTTGTCTTTTTCATCAAAAATCATAATTACTTTGATGGTAGGGTAGATAGCTTTTACTTTTTTGAGTGCGGTAAGACCGTCAATGGCAGGCATTGATACATCCATAAGAATAATATCAGGCTTAGGGTGTATCAGTAAGAAACTCATTAACTTTAAACCATTTTCAACATCTCCGATGACTACAATATCAGGATTTTTTGAAGACAGCGTCTTTTTCATACCAAAGCGGGAAGTGAGACTGTTGTCAGCAATAACTACTGTTATTGCTGTTTTTTTGGGTTGCATAAGTATTGTTTAAACGTGAAAGAATAAATTTTTCCTTGCATATTATATCGTGTTTTTTTATTTGGTCAATAGTTGTTGACGTGGGGCTGGAGAGCTGTAAGATGAAGGCAAACTGTTGTTTAACAACTATTCTTAACTAAATAAAAACATTCAATGGAAAAAATCCTTATTGCTGAGTCTGAAATAAGACAGGCATTTGAGGGCATTGAATGTCCTCGAGAATACAAAGATGGTGTGTATCACGTATTACGTAATGGTTATTTAGATTTTGCTTTAGAGCAAGTCATTTCTAATGGCTTTGCTCAAAACATAGTAGAAGCAATTCGCTATTACATTAATTATCAAATCCAAAAAGACAAAACAAAAAAACCATACAAGGTTTTTCTTGGTGATATTGAGAATACTTCTAATAACACCGAATTGTACAAAAAGATTGATTTGAAACGTGGTACAGAAAAAACCAAGAACAAAGGCGACTTAACTCGAACCTTTGGTGTTCGTGGCCATGATGCTATCCCAAAGTTATTTTCAGGGGACTTAACATTTAAGCTCAGTAAGATTTTTCAAAAAAAACAAACTGTCACTCAAAATGAGCTACCGTTCGGTGGTCCTGACGGAGAACTTAATTTTGATGTCAAAAATGAGCAGGTTAAAGGTGTTAGTTATTCACAAAAGTTAAAAGATAAGCATATCCAAAAAATACGCTCTCTTTGGCAAAGTGTGGTAAAGACGATTAAACAGGATATGTTTCCGTCAAATACAAAAAACTACGAAAACCTTGTCGAGTCTTTAAAAGTTGTATTTGGCGATGAGCTTACTAAGCTTATAGCGCTAGGTAAAAAGAACGAAAATAGTGAATACTTACTATTCTTATCAATCTTAACTTGGGCTACCACTGTTCCTTATTACCAAACTGTCGGAACAAAAGTTTTATTTAAAGAAGTGAGACTTTTTCCGTATCACTATGACGTAAGTCTTGGACGTATTGATGCCTTGGAAGTAGTATCGATCAATGATATTACTCCAACCAGAGAGCAAACTGAAGTGTTAAAAAGACTATCAAAGAATCGCTATGACTCAGTAGGAGAGCTAATTTACACATTAATTAGTTACTTTGGTAACAGGCTAGGATTAAAGGTGTTGGACTGGAAATTTGCCGTCGGTGACGGTGTCAATGGTGTAGGAAAAACACTTAATATTATTCATAGTGAAGAAATAGAAAAGGGGCCAATCCAGAAGCACAAAACACAGATGGAAAGGTACTTATCTACTATTATGATTTCATATGGGGTGTTTATTCGTGAATCTCTTGAAAATGATACTCAAATTTGGGAGAATAATGATTTTTCTATATCAGGAGAAGTCGTGTATTTTTTTCCAGAAAAGATGCCTGTTTCTTATGTCGTCAATATGACTAATCAGGAAAAACGTGAAGCTTTTGGGAAAATAGCTGCCAGCTATGCAAACGGGGACTCTAGAAGAAAGTTCTTAAATGTTAGTCAATCAATTCTTAGTTTAGCGTTAGATCTTTCAGAAAATAGAAAAACTGAAAGTTTTAGTTTGGTACAAAATACTATTCCTGGAATACTTCAAAATGTTGATACTACTAAAGTCATACATCAAAATGGCAGGATATCTACACTGATAAAAGAGGCTATTCAAAGAGAGTGGGTTGGTAATTTTGAAGTTATTGAACGCACAGGAATAGACAAAGACGGCAGAGACATAACTCGAATGCACCTAGATAGGTTGTTTGAAAGAATAGACTCTGGTGATATTCATGTAGACCCTGATCCAAGAAGAAACGGGAGGGGGTTTGTAAATTGCCTTGTTCATAACGAAAAGTCAGCCTCAATGTCTATCTCGCTTTCAAAACAAGTATTTAAATGTTTTGGTTGCGGAGTAGGTGGTAAGTTTGTTCTAGATTCAATTCCGGCAGATTTTAGTATCTCTGGTAGGTCTAGTGCTATTGATAGGAGGTACAATAAAGAATCCAAGGAGGCCTTGAGACTGGTAATACCAAAAAGGCATCAGGAGATCATGGAGGCTTCTCAAATTATGCTTAGGAGAGGGTTTTTGGATAGTCCAGGAGCTTTGTACCTCAAAGAAAAGCGCAAGCTTAATCCTGAAATTTCTTGGGTTCGAGGTGGTGCCGGCTTTGGCAGTATCAAAGTCCTTGAAGGTCTTTTAGAGGAAGGCTTTACTTATGATGAATTGGTGCACTATGGGTTGCTAGGTATTTCGGAAAAAGTAAAACCAACTGGCTCGGTTATTAGAACTTTGGAAAATCACGGACTTTCTTTGTCTAATATTCAAAAAGTTATCCCTGCTATAAAGGTGGGGCAACCGGGAACTATTGGTTTACCTTTTTTCTCTCTGGAAAACAGGCTAACTTATCCAGTTGAAATTGGAGGTATCGTAAACAATATCTACGGTAGATCCATCGATCCTAATTGCCTTAAAAAGTATAGGCATACCAAACTAAGCAATGAATACACTGACATGCCTCATGGGGCTTACAATTTAAGAAAAGCAATAGAAAAAGCAGTGCGTCAAAAAAGTCCTACTCTTCTAATAGAAGAAGCGCCTATCAATGCAGACACTTTTGATCAAATAAGTATAAGTAATCCAGGGGTGACAGGTATAATAGGGGTTAACAATAGAATAATTTTTGAATTGTTATCAGACTTCCCTGGGGATTTGTTGGTATCACTTAACAACGATCCTGCTGTTTTTGATGAAGAGGGTATTCAGTTGTTTGATGAGCGTGGTAACCCGAAAGGAATGACAGGTCAAAAAAACACTATCCTTTTAGCTCGAGAGGTTCGTAGGTACGGATTTAGGGGAAACATAATGACTTTCACAAAACCATTTGCTAAGAGCTACTCCAATTTTGATTATAATGATATTAATCAATTTTGGATTGAATATGGTTTTACTAGAGGAGAGCTAATAAATCCTTTTGACTATATTGAAAGCATAAAGGTTGTTCCTGAAGAAAATTGGGACGCTCAAGACGTAAAGCAGTTCTGGATTCAAAACTATCCGATGGTTAAGAAATAGTGTTCTTTTGTTAGAAAGCGTGAAGATTCCTGGGTAATACCAGGCCTTCACGCTTTTTCTTTTGGCATTTTTGGGCTTTCTGTCAATCTTTCTTTGTGTGACCTTATCTGACAAAATAGAGTCAAACAAAAACTAAAAACTATGTCTAGTACAAAAAGAAACTGGGCAAAGCTATTTAGTGGTTGCCCTTTTAAAACCAAAGCTATTTCTTCTTCAAATCAAATAAGAAAACTCAATACTCTCACGTTACCGTTTAATTCAATCGAGTTTTCCTCACAGGAAGATCGTAGAGTTAAGTATGGTTTTGTTTCTCACACCAGAGGCAGGGTAGGAGTTTTTATTATTAAGGAATTTAATTCAAACAAAATTGTAGCGATGGGATCATCTTCTAGTGACCTGTATGAGCAAATTATTTTGCATATACGGCGATACCAGATTGGTTTGGCGGCCGCTACGCTTGCTGTTATTTTTTCTCCTGTAGAATTTATTGAAGATATTGTTTTTCAAATTAAGAGATCTTATCTTAATGAGGCAATCAATTCGGTCTATGATGATTTGCTACCCTTTTTTATTTCAAAAAAACCTATACCACTAGAAAAGATTGATTTTTTCCCTTTATACAATTATAACCCCAGAAGTATTAGGCATAAATATCGTGTTAAAACGAATATAGCCGATCTTCAATTTCGACCAGGGGTTTATCTTATTCAGGAAAGAAAAAAAGGGTCAAAAAGTCTTATCTGGGAAACTGTGTATGTAGGGAAAGCGAGTAATCTCAATGCTCGTATTAACGCACATTTTGTGCCATCACAAATGAATAATCATGATAATGCTAATTATTTTAGTAAAAAAGAAAGTCATGAGTATCAAATTGGGGTAATTGAGATTCAGCCATCAAAGAAACCAAAGAAGTGTTCATTCGATAAGCATTTACTATCATTTGAAACTGCTTTGATACAGCAACTTGACCCTAGAGATAATAGGAAAAAGAAAGTTCACCTTGAGGTTGTGGCTAATGGATATATTCCTGTTCTAAAAGATGGAGAAGAGTTTTAAAATGCCCCTAAAAAGGCATTTTTTTGTTGAAATAAACAAACGCCGTGCTGTAGTCTAATCTACTAGTCACGGCGTTTTTATGTACCTTTGCGGCCTTAATTGTGCTACAAGGGTTAGCTATTTGTCTTTACCCAAAGATAGAGATCTTCAACGGCTTTCACGGCATCACCAGCAGCGATGTTATTTTGATGGTAGTGAATGTTGGTGATATCTCCAGCGGCCCAAACTCCAGCGGCAGAAGTCTTTTGTGTCCATGGATCAATAGTGATTTTGCCAAATTGATCTACTTCTACGATATCTTTCATAAAGCCACCATTTGATATTTGTCCGATTTCCACGAAGACTCCAGCAACAGGAAGTGTTTCTTCTTCACCAGTGTCTTTGTGTAGGATAGTCAGACCAGAGACAAAAATATCTCCAAGTACTTCTTTGGTATCGGCATTGGTAATAATACGAACCTTGGGGTCAGCTTTTATTTTTTCTACAGTGATTTCATCTGCCTTAAAGGTGCTACTTCGATGAACAAGGGTCACACTTTTGCAGTATGCAGAGAGCTGGGCCACTGTTTCAAATGCAGCGTTTCCACCACCAATAACTGCCACGTCCATATCCGAAAAGAGCGGACCGTCACATGAGGCACAATAGGTCAGACCTTTGTGTTCGAGTCTGTCTGCGCCAATAGCTTCGAGTTTACGTCGACTTGAGCCGGCCGTGACAAGTAGGGCCTTAGAAGTGAAAGATTCGCCTGACTCTACAGTAATAGTAAAACCGTCGCTTGTTTTAGAGACCAAGCTTACTGGAGAGCCGGTCTTGATCTCTACGTAGTCGCCTTTGTAGGCCTCTACGTGGCCCTGTAAACTCTTGGCCAGGTCGGCACCACTAATATGCGGTGTACCGATCCAGTTTTGGATATCTTCTGAAACAACACTCTGTCCACCCCAGTCTACGGTTATTAGAAGTGTCTTTATTTGTTTACGAGCGGCATAGACCGCAGCAGAACATCCTGCTGGTCCACCACCAATAATGATAAGTTCGTATTGCATGGACAAAAGTATAGCATAAGAGAAAAGCTCCTTTCTGGGGAGCTTTTCGAGAAATAATCAGGATTATTTTTTGTTTCTTCGCAAGAATGCTGGTATTGCACCCCAGTCTTCTTCGGTACCTTCGCCCTCAACAATTTCAGCATCCTCAGGTTTGATTTCTGGTTTTTGAACCATAGGGTTTACTGATTCTGTTTTTGGAGCTTCAGGGCGAGCAGTGTTAAAGATTTGTTGTGGAGTTTGAGCACCAAAGAGATTGCTTTTCTTTCCGCCTTCAGTAGGGAAGCCTGTTGCGATAACAGTGATTTTCATCTCACCTTTTTTGATACGATCATCAAAGATGGTACCGATGATGACACGAGCGTCTTTGTCGATACTTTCAGTGATAACTTTTGCGGCTTCTTGGAATTCAGCCATAGTGAGGTCGTCATTTGTTGAGATAGCAAAGAGCACACCTTTTGCGCCGTTGATAGAAATATCAAGAAGTGGGGAATTGATAGCCTGTACAGCTGCCTTTTCCGCGCGATCGTCTCCTGAAGCGAATCCTACACCCATGAGTGCAGTACCAGCATCAGTAAGAACGCTCTTCATATCTGCGAAGTCTACGTTGATGATACCTGGAGAAGAAATAAGTTCTGAAATACCTTCCACAGCCTGTCGAAGCACTTCGTCACATTTTGCGAATGCATCCTTGAACGTAGTGTCTTTTCCGGCGATAGCAAGAAGTCGGTCGTTCGGGATCACAATGATCGCATCAACTTCAGCTTCGAGCTCCTCGATACCTTTGTCGGCGATACGCATACGCTGGTTACCTTCGAAGAAAAATGGCTTTGTTACCACTGCAACAGTAAGGATGCCTTGTTCCTTAGCCGCACGAGCAACTATTGGAGCAGCGCCTGTACCTGTTCCACCACCCATTCCACAAGCGATAAAAACCATATCTGCTCCCTTGAGAGAGTCTTGTACTTCTGCCTTTGTTTCTTCAGCAGCACGCATACCTATTTCTGGATTCATTCCAGCACCAAGACCCTTGGTAAGGTTTTTACCAAGGTGAATTTTTTTCTCTGCGGCACTTTTGTGCAAATCTTGCACATCAGTATTCATCACGATGAATTCCACGCTTTTAACTTTCGCGTTTATCATGTGATTGATAGCGTTACAACCAGAGCCACCCACACCGATCACTTTGATGCGTGCAGCAGTTTCAATTTCAGGGCTTATTTTAGGCATATATTCTCTGTTCCAGTTCCACTTATTACTATACCGAACATAGTACCAGAGTCCAGAAAAAGGGCAATGGATATTGACGAGATAAAAGGAAAGTGTTGTGCTATGGCATTAACTGTTTGAAAAAGTTTTTGATGACGGATACAAATCCTTCACCATCATGACCAGAATTTGTTTTACTGTTTTTTGAATTATTATCAGCGGTAGAAGAAGCGATAGCATAGGCAACGAGTAGTCTTTGGTCTTTTAGCAATCCTTTAGTGCTCGGTATGTCGCTATAGCCGATACGCACCGGTATCTTTAACATTGTTTTTGCTACAGATTCTACGCTGTGCAAATGTGAACCACCACCAATAAGGACTGCACCTGCTGGCAAGAGGCCACTTCGTCCCATTTTTTTTAAATATTTATCAATAAGTTCAAAAATATCAGAAAGCCGCGCTTCTACTATTTCGTCGATCTTCTTTTTTGGTACTGTTTGAAAACTAACAACTCCGGTTTTTATACTTTCTGCTTCTTCAGGGGTAATACGTAAGCCAAGCGCCAAATCTTTGGTGATATTTAGTGAGCCAATATCAAATACATGCAGAGAAATAAGTGTGTTGTTTTCAAATACAGAAACCGATACTGTTTCAGAACCAATATCGATAAGAACACAGCCGAAGTTTCTTTGAAGATCAGTAAGCAAGAGATGGTGTGTAGCTAGTGGGGTGGCAGTAAAACCAAGCACCTTGATTCCCGCATCTCCAACAACACTGAGAAGGTCATCGAGGTGTTGTTGAAAGCACGTGATAAACAGTGTACGAACCTCCAATTTCAAGCCTTCAATACCCTCAGGGCGAACAGGAAATTCTTTGCCATCGATTTTAAATGAGACAGGGTAGGCGTGAAGCATCGCTTTGTTTTTTAAATCAAGTCCAGCTTCTGCGTCGCCAATAGCTTTTTCAATATCGAGCTTAGAGATAACACTGTCAGCTCTTGAAACAATAGAACTTCCCGTAGAGTATTGGGCATCAAGCCCTACACCTCCAATAGCAATAAGCGCTTGTTTTATTTTGATCCCACTTTGTATTTCGGCTTCACGAATAGCTTTTTTCAAACTACCGAGTACGTCATCGCGATTGATAATGTATCCATGACGAACACCAAATGTTTCTGCTGTCCCAAATCCGAGTACAACAGCATTACTATTTTCGCGCACTTCAGTCACCACAACGCGCGTCGTGGATGTACCAATATCTATACCAACACTAATAGGATATTTCATTTATTATGCGAAAAAAGCAAGATAATGTTGCTCCTTGTCTTCCATTGTACTCCCATGTTCGTAACCTTTCAAATGCAGCATGCTGTGGATGAGTAAAAATGTTAGATATGTGGTGTACGTCATATCAAATTTTTTGTATTCTTTTTTGATTGCAGGGATGCACATGACTATTTCTCCACTAGTTGTTGTCAAAGAAAAGGAAAGAGTGTTAGGGATGTACGTTTTGTTTCGATGTTTTTTATTTAAAGATTTTGCAACGCTTTCTGTGACAAATGAAACTGAAAGAGTGTATTGCTTACCAAGGACTTTTTCTTTAATCGCCAAAAATGGCACGCGAGGGAGCGTGCCATTGTTAGATACTGTTAGATTTTTTTCTTCAAGTATCGCCATTATTATCGAGATTCTCGAGTTTCCATTTTGCCGAGCTTTTTGAGTTTTTCTACCTCAGCGCGTCGTGCAATTCGGCGGAGCGCTACTACCTTTTCAGAGAGCTTAGACATAGGACGCTCAGCGTAGCGCTTTCCTTTGACTTTTATAATGATTCCAGATTCCTGAATCTTACGAGTAAAACGTCGGATCAAGTTTGTCGCGTTTTCGTGCTCGTTTTTCTTTAGTTCCACATTGATCATTGGCATGGGCAGCATCGTACCATGATAGGCGCTCCTGTGCAATAGGTTTGCTCTATAACCGAGAAGGGTTTATCTGCAAACTGTATGGAAAGCGTAATTCTTGGAGAAAGGCTTGTAGTTCTTCACTGTTTTCTTGCGTATAGGTAGTAGGGCCGCTTATTATCCAGACACACAGCAACTTCATACTTTCAGGGCTGATACGGCGTACTGGTAGCGCTGTAATATCAACACCTTCAAAGAATGATTCTACTCGTGCAGCTATCATTTCTCGGTGGGCACTTGGCACCGTGATAGAAAGTTTCAATAACGCACCAAACGGTGGGTACTGTAGAAGTTTTCGAGTTTCCATATCAGTATCGATAATTTCTTGTATTTTTTTTGTAGCTAATAATTTTGTAATAGAAAAATCAGGTTTTTTGGTACAAAGAATAAGAGAATCTTTTGTTTTTTCATTACATTCCATAATAAGTCTGATTGTTTCTTCTACCACCACAGGAGATGGTACTGAGAGTAATCGATCAAAAAAAGGAAGGACAACAAAATCAACAGCCTTTATATATGGCAATAACTTTTGTGTGCCAATAAGTACAAACCACTTTTTCTTTTGAATATCAGAAAGTAGTGCATCTATTGATTTACTATCAGGAGTAAGATCGTCATCGATAGTAACTACCTGAGTCTCAGGGATGATGCTGACAACAGCTTCTCGAATACTTTCAGTACCGATAGATACTGGTGTGATATTCCAGCTGGCACAGTATGTACAGACATGGGTTGGCGGCAAGGTATCGCCACAGTGCGTACAAACAAACAATCTTTGACGTTCTCCATTAACAACTTTATGCCGAAGTACGATAGGGAGCCCACATGTTGGACAATCAACAGTTGTTCCGCAATCAGCACATCGAGATAATGGAGCGAGTCCTTTGCGATTGGTGTAGATAAACAAACTTTTTTTATTTTTTTGACAGTATCGTATAAGTTCAACTGTTTCTGTCGGGAGAATGCTTCTATACGGGTCTATCTCGACTACTACGAGCTTCTCGGGTACATAGGATCGCGGTAAAGCGATACTGTTGGTACGGTATAGCGTCTCAAATCGTGGAAGTGTATCTCCGTATACGAGTGACATACCAAGTGCCTGACCTACACAATCAATCACTTGGCGCATATCGGCCTCAAATCGATCGTTTGTTTTATACAGATTACTCGCTTCGTCTTCTATAATAATAGTCTCTATATCATCGCGAGGGATAATGGTATACAACGGAGTCGCACAGATAAATAGCGGTCGTTCTGATTGCTTGATAGTAGAGAGGATAGTTTTTTGTTCTCGTTTTGTTACCTTGCTATGCAACAGCACAGAATGAGCGGTGATACCTTTTTGTAAGGCTTTATACCAATACTCGACGGCACGTATCGAAGGGGCGACCAGTACAACACTTTTCCGTTCTGCAAAAGCGCTTCTAATGATTCTTTTATACTGATCTGTTCGCTCAGCAACAACCCCATAGACAACGGTGTGGGTGTTTTCTTTCGTTGTTTTCTTTGCGGTCTCTGAAGGGAGCTTTTGTACTAATTCAAAAAAAAGTTCATGTAACACTAAGCTCGCAAGAGAACCTATTGGCGTCACTGTTTTTGCACTTGCTTCACGTAGCCCTTCTATTAAAGCAGTTGAAAATGCTGATACCCCAATAACTCCTTTTATTTTTTTTAATGAAAAGGTTGCTTGCTTGATACTTGTCTTGGCTTCAATCAGCGAGGTTGACTCTACTACAAGCCCTCGAATGACTTGCTTACCAAGCGGGAGTTCTACCATCGTACCGGCCAAAAGAGCGTCAGTACTATAATAACTAAGCGTATTGAAGGGGATACCCCGCTGAATTGGTATAACTGAAAGGATAAACATGTTGTGTAAAAGCTCTACTGCGGCCTCTATGCTACTATTGTAAGCGTAATGTGGCTTTTTCCTAGTGCAAAAAAAATAGGTATTGATTTGGGCACAACAAATACGTTGGTTTTTGTGGCTGGGCGAGGAATAGTTCTCGATGAGCCAACCGTAGTAGCAGTGAACCAGGCGACCAAACGTGTTGAGGCTATTGGCTCTGACGCCAAGGCCATGCTCGGAAAAACGCCAGACTCTATTGTTGTTTATCGACCAATGCAAGATGGTGCCATCGCAGACTACCATGTGACGCTCGCCATGCTCAAATACTTTATTACTAAAGCCCTGGGAAAGAACTCTCTTTTTAAGCCAGATGTACTTGTTTCGGTTCCAGCAGGCATCAGTAGTACAGAGCGTCGTGCTGTTATCGAAGCCACTATAAAAGCCGGAGCAAAAAGTGCGGTTATTGTGAAAGAACCTATTTTAGCTGCTCTTGGTGCAGGCGTGGCTATTAACGAACCTCGAGGGCACATGATCATAGATATCGGTGGTGGTACGACAGATGTGGCCGTGATTTCTCTTGGAGGAGTTGTAGCTTCGACATCGGTTAAATGTGCGGGAAATAAAATAGACCATGCTATCGCTGATTATTTGAAACGAGTCTACAGTGTCTCTATCGGAGACCAAACCGCTGAAGATATTAAAAAGACACTCTGTAGCGCTCTCCCGGTGTCTCCTGATGTTAAGGGCGAAGTAAAAGGTCGTGATGTTGTCTCAGGACTTCCAAAGACTATCAGTATCACTACCAACGAACTAGTAAAAGCTATTGACTACGAACTTAAACAAATAGTTCGTGCCATCAAAGACGTCCTGCAACAAACTCCACCTGAGCTTGCTTCAGATATTATTGATCACGGTATCGTGATGACCGGCGGAACGAGCCAGCTTCACAATCTCGATACACTAATCGCTCAACAAACGGGCGTCTCTGTGCGGGTAGCCGACAACTCGCTGTACTGTGTGGTAAATGGTACGGGAGTTCTTCTTGCACACCTTGGAGATTATCAGCGATCTATTCTTGCCAAGAAATAGTATGTTTAAGACTCTTTTAGATCTTTCTCCAGAACAAATATTTTTATTACAAGGCAATCAAGAAACGTTTGCGCGCCTGGTTGCTGATGTTTCAAACAACACTACAAATCTCGACCAACAATCTCTCTCTCGATTTACTGTCGAAAATGCACAAGATGCGGTGCTGTTTAATCTAGAACGTGAAAATGGAGCGTGGTGTGTTATATATTTCGATGTTTTTGTTGCAGATGCAGCGCAAGTACTTCTTAAAACACTTGAAGAACCAAAAGAGGGAATACACATAGTCTTTGTTACACCTCATCCATATCTCATTCCGCAAACTATTCGTTCACGCGTTCGCTTAGTACCAAGTACTATCGAAATGGCTGCACCTGAGTATCTTTCTTCTAAAAAAACACTTCAAGAATACATAAAAGAAACCTTTAGTAGTGACAGTGATGAAGATGCATCTGTGCGCCGAGCTCATGCAACAGTGCTCTTTGATGCACTTGAATACCACGTAAGAAATGATCCTGAAAAAACTAAAGCAGTCTACGAAGCAAAAGATATGCTTTTCAAAGCCAATATGCCAACAAAGCAGGTGGTAGAGTATCTCGTAGCAATGATTTTTTAATAGACCTACTGTGTTATAATACGCCTCATGTATAACTTAGATTTATTTAAGCAAGAGCTTGCTGGAGCGCAGGAATGGCTCTCAAAAGAATATAGCCAGATTCATACTGGACGAGCAAATCCAGCACTATTAGATGGTGTCCACGTCGAAACCTATGGACAAATGCAGCCACTAAAAAATACAGCTTCTATATCTATTGAAGCCC
>CAYHJY010000002.1:0-17756 GCA_964357135.1 uncultured Candidatus Saccharibacteria bacterium | reverse complement strand
GTCATCAGTATAGATAATAGTCTCAATCTCACTATTTGGCTTCACAAAGCGCATGCGATCACCAATGATTTCTTCTTTCAGGGTAAAACGATTACTAGGATCTTTGACATCACAGAACCAGATTTCATTTTTGTTTTTGTAGAGAAACTTTACTGGTCGAGTAGTGATATCCGCTTCTTCGGCCTTTTCAGAGGATCCGAATGAGATTTCAGCTACGCGTCCTGTGAGAAGGTTTTTGAGCTTGGTCGCATTTACCGGCTTACGCTGTTGTTTGCGAAAGACATGAGAGGTGAGCACTTCATGTGGTTGACCATCCCATACGATGATTTTATGTTCTTTGATTTCGTTGTATTCAAGCATTGCCATAGGTCAGGATTGTAACGTAATGATGAGTAAAAGTCCATTTTGTTTTTACGGAGCGAGAAAGCCTTCTGTAGACTTCAAGAAAACCATTATTTCACCGTCGCGTAATTTTCTGATGAAAATTCGCTCATTTTCAGATCAGTCATCTTCCGAAAGACGGCTCAATAATAATTTTTCTTTTTCTTTCTGTTGCTATTCGCCTGCACTATCAGCTACTACTTCTTTCATGCGTTTTCGAACATCTTTTAGGATTTGGTCACGCACTTTTGGGTTCTCTCGCATGAAGACACGGGTAGCGTCGTAGCCTCGGCCGAGTTTCACTTCTTCTTTGTCTTTTCCTTCAGGTTGATATGAATATGAGGTACCACTTTTGATCATAACACCGAGCTTTTCTCCGAGAGCAATGAGTTCTCCTTCGAGAGAAATACCTTCACCATAAATAATATCAAACTCTGTTTGCTTGAAAGGGGAGGCGACCTTGTTTTTCACTACTTTTACACGAGTTCGTGACCCCACCACTTCTTCACCTTTTTTGATCTGAGCGATACGACGAATATCGAGACGGATAGAAGTATAAAACTTGAGTGCCTTACCACCTGGAGTAGTCTCAGGGTTACCAAACATGACACCGATTTGCATACGGATTTGGTTGATGAAGATCACCACTGTTTTAGATTTGTGAACAATAGCGGTGAGTTTGCGAAGTGCTTGAGACATGAGACGTGCTTGTTTACCCATGTGTTGTTGCCCCATGTCGCCTTCGATTTCATCTTTTGGGGTGAGGGCGGCAACAGAGTCGACGACGATAACATCGATCTTACCACTTCGTACGAGAGACTCACAGATTTCAAGACCTTGTTCACCAGTATCTGGCTGAGAGATGAGGAGTTCTTGGATTTTTACCCCAATTTTTCCCGCATACTCTGGGTCCATGGCATGTTCTGCGTCGATATATGCACAAACACCACCGAGCTTTTGTGCTTCGGCTACGATATGGAGAGCAAGCGTTGTCTTACCAGAGGATTCTGGTCCAAAGATTTCCATGATACGTCCACGAGGCACACCACCGATGCCAAGGGCGATATCAAGTCCTATAGAGCCAGTAGGGATGACACTGAGGTCAACCTTTGGGGTGTCACCGAGCTTCATGATAGCCCCTTCACCAAATTTTGTTTGGATGCTCTTGATAGTATCTTCGATAGAACTATCAGTTGTCTTTGCTTCTTTTGTTGCTTTCTTTGCCATAATACGTAACTATCTTTTTCTCTTATTAATAATGAATAACCATTGCTGTCGCAACAGAGGATGTTGGCTCTGCCACTAGGTGAACTACTTTTGTCTTCTCTTTTCCAAACCGGTCCCTTTGGGAGATTTCGATAATATTATACCCCGGAGAGAGAACAACACCATCAGAAAATGTACCTGTCTTGTCCATGGCTACTACACGCCCGTTTATTTCGAGGGCAGAAGCGTGTTTAGCGACTCCTTTTATAGGGAGGAAGGAATCAGTTACGGTCGCCCCATCAACAGCTGTGTGGACAGCAAATGGCGCACCAAAAAACAAATCCTTTGTGTTGTAAGCAACAAGCATGAAAACACCGATGACAGACGAGAGGAGAATAGTTTTTTTAAGTGATGGTTTTCTCATGGTTATAGACCCATTTCTTCTGCTACCTGGTCGACAGTCGACTGTTTTGGTCCAGCATGGAGCACCTCTCTCGGCTTCGCGCCATCAGCTGCTCCGATAACACCGCGCTCTTCAAGCATATCCATGAGGCGTGCAGCACGAGCGTACCCGACCTTGAGTTTGCGCTGAAGGTATGAGGTAGAGCCTTTACCCGCTTCTATTATTATAGCGCGAGCTTCTTCATAAAGTGCGTCGTCATCATCTCCGCTATCCCCAATACCATCAGCAAAGAGTGACTTTTCACCAGTCATAGTGCCGGTAAGTTCAATAGTGTCAGGGAGTTCGTCTTTAAAGGCGTCTTTCAGGTATTTCACGATAGCCTTTACTTCATCCTCAGTAATGTAGGCACTTTGCAATCGACGAGCTTGGTTGTCACCAATCATCGCAAGCATGTCTCCTTGGCCGAGCAATTTTTCAGCGCCAACAGTATCTAAAATAGTACGAGAGTCGATACCAGTCGGCACGCGTAGGGCGATACGACTCGGTACGTTGGCTTTGATGAGTCCAGTGATTACGTTTACCTCAGGGCGCTGAGTAGAGAGGATAAGGTGGATACCAACAGCTCGAGACATTTGCGCGAGGCGTACAATAGCTGCTTCAAGTTCACGAGGGTAGGCCTGCATGATGTCAGCCAACTCATCGATGATGATGACAATATAGGGCATACGATCGGGGCCGTCTTCATTTGCGGTTGTACCTTTAGCAAATTCTTTCTCATGAAGCTTGTGGTATGAATCAATATCACGCACAGATTCTTTTTCGAGGATATCGTATCGGCGATTCATTTCTGATGCTGCCCATTTGAGAGAGAGGATCGCTTTTTTGGCATCAGTGATAACAGGTGTCAAAAGGTGAGGGATACCATTGTAGAGTGTAAGCTCAACTCGTTTTGGATCAACAAAAATAAATCGAAGCGCATCTGGGCCGTGTCGATAGAGGAGTGAAGAGATGATGGCATGGATAGTTACTGATTTACCAGAGCCGGTCGTACCAGCGATGAGTAGGTGAGGCATCTTAGCAATACTCTCGAGAGTAACTTTTCCAGAAATATTTCTTCCAAGAGCAACCAAGAGTGGTTTGTGGCTGTCGGTAAACTGTGGATCAGTAAGCAGGCTCGCGAGTCCAATAGTTGCCTTTGTTTTGTTTGGTATTTCGATACCGACGAGACTCTTACCAGGGATAGGGGCTTCGATACGGATAGGGTGGGCAGCGAGAGAAAGCGCCAAGTCATTTTGGAGTCCAACGATACGAGCAAGTTTTACACCTTGAGCAGGTTTTAGGGCGTATCGGGTGACTGTCGGACCGATAGTGATTTCATCCATCTCTACTTCGATGCCGAACTCAGCAAGGGTACGTTTGATGATCACCGCGTTTGCCTTTACGTCGCCAACATTTGCTTTGCCGCGATCTTTTTCAAGAAGCGAAATAGGAGGAGGGGTGTAGGTGCCACCACCCGGCTTTCTCTTTGGCATCGGGATGGTGAACTCTTCTTCAGAAGGCGCGGTTGCTTTTGGTGAAGCAGTCGAAACTTGTTGTGAAAGAGGGAGTGATGGTTCGATGGTCTCTTCTGTATCAAATGGCTGCTCTTCTTCAAACGATTCTACTTTTGGTTTCTTGGTGAACAAAGCTTTTATTTTTTCCCATAGAGCTACAAAGTGAGGGAAAAGATTTGGTGTTCGGTCGAAAAAGACGATGAGTGATCCAGCAGATATAGCTGCCAGTATAAGCGCTCCAAAAGCAGTATCAAATAGTGTTACAAAAGGGAAGCGTATAAGTGCTCCAACAAAACCTCCATACACAGGATTGGCCACCGCAATAAGTCCGAGCATACACAAGAGCCCGACGCTCCCACCTACCCACTCACGAGTTGTGGCTAATATCGTTTTCTTGCGAATAATAAGAATACCAGCAGTTAAGAGTCCAACAGGGACCATCAAGGCTCCAGCTCCGAGAAACATATACGCCGCCCTCCACAATACTAGTCCACCAATTCCTGCTGCTCCAAGCATCCCACCAAAAGAAACAAGTGCTACTAAAACAAATACAAGGCCAAGGATAACGTGGTTTGTACTACCAGATTTTACATTTCCTTTGCGGCCATCTTTCTTTGTTTCTTTTGTTTGTTTTCCCATTCTATTATGTAGCGTTTGATAGCAACAGTATATCACGCACTGAGAGAACAAAATAGAAAAAATGCTTATTACACAAGGCTTATTCTGAAACAGACTGGTCCTTGCGACAAGGGCTACCTGTCCTTTATACTGTCCGTAATAATTTCTTTTCTCTCAAGGACATTTTACTAGCACTATTCTAAAAGACATTTAAATAAGCACCCAATGAATTCATTAAATACAAACAAATCAAGTTATCTCTCAGAGACAAATCAAAAGGACATATTGAAAGGCCAGAAGATACTAGCTGCTATCTATATGGTGACCAACCATCTTCCTGAGACTGATGCAGTTCGTGTGCAGTTACGATCTCTCGCAACGAGTTTTGTTTGTGCGTCATTTACCGATATGAAGGAAGAGCTCTCGCGTATAGAGCTTGTTCTTGGGGGGGCAGTATTTGCTGGGCTTATTAGTGAAAAAAATAGTTCGGTTATTATTTACGAAGCCACCCATTTTTCCAAAGAGCGATTTTCTGGTCATACCAGTAGTGATATTGATGCCCTTTTCGCAGACTCTCAAGAGCAATCGGACAAACGACATGTTGTCTTAAAAGACAACAAAAAGACATCAATGAGTACTATCTTACTGTCGTCCAATAGACCTACACCAAGCGTGTCTCATACAAAAAATCTTGAAATAAAAATAGATAATAAAAGCGCTCGTCAGGACACTATCTTGTCTTTTATAAATGACCGTAAAAGTGCTGTCATAAAGGACATAGTTTCACTCTTTCCAGACGTCAGTGAAAAGACGATTCAGAGGGAACTAAATACCCTTATTGATACCGGCCGCATCACCAAACGGGGGAGTAAGCGTTGGAGTATCTATATGGCAGTCAACTCACTCCTCTAATAACTCTTTTTAAAAAGCGTAGTCTTTCTCTGTAAGGTTTTTTTTACTGTTTCGTCTACCTCTATAAGTGGTTCTTTCCGCCTAAAATTATTTTGTGTTTAGTCTCACAAAGGCTATACTATAGACATCGTATTATCCTGGCCCAAAAGTTGGGTTTGTGGTAGTATGGTAGCTGTCTTTTGCTCTGTATTTTTACACTGCAGGAGACAAAATAAACAGGTGGGAAACCACTGAAAAAGGATTGATCATTGAAAACAAAATAACAAAATCTGTTCACAGAAATGTGAGTGGATTGTTCTCGCGTTTTCGTTGACAATTCTTGTTTTGTTTTCTGCGATGTAACATGAGAGATACTTTATAACTATCACTTATGAGCAAAACGGAAGACACAATCGGCCCTGTCGACATGGCAGATGCATACAATCTATATATGCGTTTGCAATAGATAAAAAACTCGTCATTTATATGCGGGTGATAAAGACTCACATATAGAAGACAAAGGTATAAAAAATCGTAACGTTCGTCGATGTTACATCAATAAAAAATATACCCATTACAAAACGATAAAATATGAAAAATTTTACAAAGGTACTCCTAGGGGCTTTCCTTGGTGCGTTGATTGTAACTAGTTCTACTAGTGCAGCAATGACTTGGTCACGTTCTCTTAAACTCGGTTCTCGAGGTGCAGACGTTAAGGATCTTCAAATGTTCCTTAACATGTGTGCAGACTCAAAGGTTGCAAATTCAGGCGCTGGTTCTCCAGGCATGGAAACAACTTACTTCGGACCAGCAACGAAAGCTGCTGTTGTGAAGTGGCAAGCTGCTCGTGGCGTTATGCCAACAAGTGGACTATTCGGTCCTCTTTCACGAGCTAAGGCTGCTGATCTACAAGCGTCTTCAAACGTTTGTGGAGGTGGTGTAGTGGTGAATCCTCCGGTTGGCCAAACAGGCCCTGTGATGGCTTCTCTTTCTGCTACTACTCCTGCTGCTGGATACATCATTGATAACCAAGCAACAGCTGGTCTTCTTGATGTAACTTTCAGTGGTTCAGGAGTTGTTAACTCTATAACACTTAAGCGTTCAGGTATTTCTGATCAAAACACACTTACAAATGTGTACCTCTATGATGGTGCAAATCGTCTTACAGATGGATACTCATTCAATAGTACTGGTATGATCACTATGAACAACCTCGGTATTATGGTAAATGGTTCAAAGACTATTTCTGTAAAGGCTGATGCTTCAGGTACAGCGTCAAACAACTCTACTATTGCTGTAGCTCTTACAGGATTCACTTCAGGTGCCTCTGTAAACACAGTAAACATTCAGGGTAACTTGATGAATCTAGCTACTGGTTCTTCACTTGCAACAGCTTCATTTACTGCAAACACAGTAACTAGTGCTTCTGTAAATGCTGGGATCACTGCTTACACATTCTGGTCAGCTCCTCTACAGGTGAACACTCGAGCTCTATGGCTTAAGAGTGCTTCATTCCGAATGGTAGGATCTGTTCCATCTGACGCTTTGTCAAACATCAAACTATTCGTAGATGGTGTTGATACAGGAAAGGTGGCATCAGTAATGATGATGAATGGTTCTAACTACGCCGTATTTGATTTCATGGCTGCTCCAATGAGTCTTACAACTGGATCACACACTATTGATGTGCGTGCAAACGTTGAAAAGGGTTCAAACCGAACAGTTTCATTCTCACTTCAGCAAGCTGCTGACTTGATGATCATGGATCCACAGGTTGGTGTAAACGTTGCTGCTTCAGGAACTATTCCTAACAACGCAGGAACAATTACAATCAACACTGGTTCTATTACAGCAACAAATGATCCTGCATTCCAATCACTTACAACAGTGACAGGAGGCGCTTCAAATGTTGCTATTGCTAAGTACAAGGTACGTGCATACGGTGAAGACGTGAAAGTTCAGTCAATCCAAGTGCTTCCTTCATTCCCAACTTCTCCTACAGGAGTAGCTGGTCTTGATGACGTAACTCTATACTTCAATGGATCACAAGTTGGTACACAACAAGATTGGACTTCAGGTAATCTTACTTTCCAGCTCGGTTCACAAATGATTGTGCCAGCAGGAATGGATAGTTTCTTAGAAGTTCGTGCAAATATCCGAACTGCTTCTACTGGTGTTAACTACACTGATGGTTCAGTTCGAGCAAACCTTGTTGTTGGTTCATCTAACGCGCAAGGACAAAGTTCATTTAACACACTTAGTACTCCAGCAGTAACAGGTAATACTCTTACTATCCAAACTGGTCTCCTAGCTGTGTCAAAGAATTCTGGATATGCAAACCAGAGTGTGACTCCAAACACATCTAATGTGAAAATTGGTTCATTCTCTCTTCAGAACCAAAGTTCTTCTGAAGCTGTTCGTGTAACAAGTCTCAGTGTCCGAATGACAACAAACGGAACAACTGACATGACAAGTGTAACAACACCTGCATTGACAAACTTTGCTGCACTTAAGACTTCAGAAACTTCAGGATCAGGGGCAACTCCAGTACAGCCACAGACAACAAATGTGTTCTCTGTTGACTTTACTCTTGCTCCAGGTGCTATTAAGACAATTGATGTATACGCTGATACTAACAGCACAGTAAGTACTTCATTTGTTGCTGAGCTTACAGTTACTTCTATCGGAGTAACAAGTAATGTATCTGCAACAAGTTCAGCAATTGATGGTCAAACAATCACTCTTGCTAGTGGTACTGTATCTATCCCTCCTACACTTGTAACTGCAAACGCTACACAAGCGCAGTACATTGCTGCTGGTATGGGTGGAGCTACTGATGGTACTAAGGCTGTATACAACTTTGTATCAACTGGAGGTGCTTCTACAATTAGCGAACTCAAGTTCGTTGTTACAGGCACAGACACTGTTACAAAAGTTAAGGTTGGTTCAGCTGAGGCAAACGTTGTTTCAGGTGTTGCTTACCTAACAGGTCTTAACCTTATGGTTCCAAATGGTGGATCAGGTCTTACACAAGATGTATTTATCTCTTACTCAGAGGTTGGTACAAACGGTATTGCTCCTGGTACAACATCAGCTGTTTCACTTTCTTATATTAAATATACAAGTGGTGGAACAACAAGCACAGCATGTACAGCAGCTCTTGCTACATGTACACAAGTTATCGGAGTAGGCGGCGTTACAGCTCCTACAATGACTCTTGTTGGATCAAAGCCTACAGTTGTTGTTAATACAACAACATCTAGTGGTCTTAATCTTGCTGCTGAGAACAAGATTGGTGAAATAACTGTTTCTGCTGACGCGAAAGGAAATATCAAACTTAACGATATTCAATTTGCAGTAGGTAGTTCAAACTTCACCACTCTTCCAACCTTCACTCTAGCTCGTATTGCCGATGGTAGTACAACTATTGCAGGTTCAAGTTGTGGACAAGGTACAGCAGCAGCCGCTTCTCAGACAATCTTCTGTGAATTCGGTACTGTTGGAAATACCTTTACTACAACAACTGGCGTAGCAAACGTTGAAAGTAATACTGACTTCGATGGTTACACTATCGCTGCTGGTACTTCTAAGACATTTAGTTTGTACGCTACTGTAAGTGCTGCAAACACAGGTACAGGTTCAGCTACAATCTCATCTTCTGTGGTTGCTGCTGGTCTTAACTGGGATGACACATCTTACGCAACATTCGTTGCTGATGGATCAGCCGCTTCACCTTCACAAGGTACAAACCTTACTGGTTCAAGTATCTACAACTTCCCAACAGGTTCTTACACAATCAAGCAATAATCGTTTAGATTATTCTAGGTTTGTAATTCCTAAAGGAATTGTGAATAACGTCTGGTTGACGTAAATACCACAAAAAATCCCCGAAAGGGGATTTTTTGTTTGCGTAATTCTTAACATTTGAGATAATAATGCAAAATAAATTTTGAACTTTAAAACAAAAAACGACCTAAGGAGGGTCGATATTATGAAAAGGTTATTACCTCTACTGAGTATTCTTTTTGGCTTAAAAGGATTATCTCAGGTTAACCACATCAATTTTTCTACAGGGAATTCGTTTTTTACTTGTGATCCACCTGTTTATTCAACAACAGGTCAATCACAGTGTATTTTTAACAACCCCTTTCTTACTCCTGCTGGCAATAGTGTTATATACACAACGACCGCTTCAGGTTCATTTGGTCAGGATTGTAGAAATTGGCTTCGACTAAGTAATCCAGGCTTTTCATTTATTGGAGATGGCTCAGAGATTCAAATAAGAAATGCAGGAAATGGTAGTACTATATACAACCCTGCACGGTTTCTTGTAAAGAATTTTACACCAAGTACAAGATTCGGTATTACTTTCGATGTTGCCCTAGCTGGCTATGGGGGAGCCTTTTATTTCCGTTGTGGAAGTGGACAAGCATATGAAGACACTGTTTACATGATTAGCAGAGACTCATCGTCTTTTATGGTTTTAAAAATTGACGGTACTGATCCAGCTATTAATCCCAATCCTTCTTTACGTTACTCAAATGCTATATCTAACAGTTCTTGGCCCAATGTCCCAAATTACTTTTGGATGTCTGGGGTAAATAGTTCTTTTCCTGTATATCAAAAGCATGCTGTTGCAATATTTTGTAACAATACAAATGCACCATTTAATTATAGCTATATAGGAACAAAAACTTTGAACCCTCAGAGCTACGATGTTTATCTCGATAGCGTTTTAGATGTTGACAATATGTTTGACGATTTCTTTGGCTTGAATAGGCCAATAAACTCTTTCATGTTTGCTGGGTCTGATGCTACTTGCGCAAATAGTGGCCCCTACTTAGGGGATACCTTAATTGTAGACAATATTCGCTGGAGTAGTGATCTGCTAATTAATCCACTTCCTGTCCATCTCTCTTCTTTCACCGTAACACTTGGCCTCGATAAAAAAGTGTTGCTAAATTGGAGGGACGAAACGCCGGAAGACGGAGTGAGGTTTGATGTACAAGTAAGTACCGACGGAAGAAGCTTCCAAAATGTTGGACAGATAACTGAACAGGGAAGTCGTAAGGATTATTCTTTCGTCTATCCCAATACCAACTGTGGCCAGCTTTACTTCCGCTTAGCTTTCGAAGGTAAGTACTCCGAAGTTCGCTCAGTCACTATCCCATGTGATGTCAGTCTGACCTCAGACAGCAAGAGTATACGAATACAAACCAAGTATCCCGGCACCCTTACTCTCATCAATCCCTCCGGTCAAACACTAGCTAGAACAGTTCTCGCTAGTGGGTATTCGCAGGTACCGCTCAGTGTTCCTTCTGGTATTTATATCGCTAAATTCAGCGGTCGCACAGGAGAAGCTTTTACCCAAAAGGTTTTGGTGCAGCAGTAGACTGTTTTTTCTTTGTAGCACTTCTTTTAAATCCCTCCTTTGAGGGATTTTTTATATTTGCTACCATATAGATATGAAATACATTAGTCGTACACATCTCAAGATACTCATGGTGCTGGTCGTGGTTCTCGGTGTCATGTTGTTACTTGGTGAGCGCTATAGTCGTACGGGATTTTCTGGCAACCGAACCAGTGTTCCGTCTGCTCCTGTAGGAGTAGGAGAGGAGGCTATGCTCTATGGAAACGGTGAAGCACAAAAACAAATGGAGTCTGCGAGTTTCGTTATTCGGCCAGGGCAGTCAAAGCTTACGTATACACAAGCGCTTGATCTCTACAAAAACAGCACACTACAGTTTGGTGAAGACTGTCGGCTAGCAACGGCGAGTCGTTCCTTTAGTCTTAATACAGAAGTCATGATAGATAACAGGTCTTCGAAGCCAAATACCTTTTCGATAGGCGGCACTGCTATTGTTGTTGGTCCATATGATTTTGGCTTTCTTATTTTGAAAGAAAAGGGTACTACTATCTCAGTTGGTTGTGGTGGACAAAACAATGTAGGACAACTTTCGGTACAGTAAAAACTGAACTACAAAACCCTTTATTTTTATTATCCTATTTGCTAATCTAGGGGTATGAAAAATATAGTACAGAAGATATCAAAGAAGACATGGGGTGCTTTCGGGCTTGTTGTTTTAGTTGTTGCCGTCGGATTATTCTTACAAATGAGGGCTAAGAATAAAGCAGTAGAGATAGATCTTGGTCCGTTACCGCAAGAAGAAATGATAGCGCCAACAGCGCCAAAACCTAAAGCACAAAAACCTGCTCCCATAGTAGAGCAAGCGGACTCTCGTAGTTACGCAGAGCTTATGGTGGCTTACAAAGGGAAGACACTACAGTTTGGTGCTGCATGTCAGATGCCTATCAGTAGTTATGTATATAAAACAGGGACCGAAGTATTGCTCGATAACCGAACAAACACAGCTCGTACTATCAAGCTTGCCGGTATGACATATGATTTGTCTGCGTATGGATACAAAGTAGTGACGCTTTCTACTGTAGGGAAGTTCTTGGTTTCTTGCGGAGACAATCAAAACGTTGCTACGGTAACAGTTCAACAATAAATAGTTGATATAGACGTTTGAAAAGAAAAATCATTACACGAGTGTAATGATTTTTTACTTGTGTAAAGATTTGAGAGGTATACACTATAGATATGGAACCAATACAAACAAAATCAAAGCATGGAGGTCTGATTGTAGGAGTACTTGTAGTAGCAGCAATTATTATTCTTGCTCTCGTAATGACTAATAAGAAAAAAGACACTGATGACATGATAGTGCCACCAATTACTGATACTTCAACAGTGCCTGACACAACAACTCCTCCAACAACCAAACCTACTACTGGCATCGACCCAGAACGTGAGGGTACATCTGTTGGAAGTGGCGCGGGGACTTATGCAAATTTGATGCTCAAGTATAAAGGTAAGATGGTACAGTTCAACAAAGAGTGTGCGGTTGTAACGAACAAGGTAACTTTCAAGCAGGGAACAGATATCCTTCTCGATAACCGAGATGATACAGCAGCCAAGATCGTTATCGGCTCTCGAACATTCAACCTTCCAGCATATGGATACAAGGTGATAGATCTCCCAACTATCGGATCATTCCAGCTCGATTGTAACAAGAGACTCAATGTGGTAACTGTTTCTGTTCAGAAATAAAAGACTACATATAGTGTACAAAGGCCCCTTTTGAGGGGCTTTTGTGTTGAGAGTTAAAACTGCTTGAAATAAAAGACTAGGGTACACGGCTATAAATATAAGTCCCAGGTTCTCTACTATGTATGCCTTGCGTATTCTTGTTTGGGGCGTATACTCGTGGCATGACAATCTGAGGTCCTAAGAGAGCCTTGACATTGTTGGTGTTTGAAGTTGTTATTAATTTTTTAAATCGTAATATAAAAGTATGAATATTTTTACTACTCGTAGTAAGTCGGAGAAATTGCGAAAAGCATTTTTCTCAGCGTTTCTTATTGTTAGTCTTGTGCTTTCACAAGCAGCACTTCCGTTGACTCTCGCGTATGCACAAACAGAAGGAGAGCAGCAAACAGTCGTAGAAGAAGTTACTCCTACAGAAGAAACTGTTGTTGAAGAGACTAACCAGGGGCTACAAGCTCTTGATCCTGTACCAGGAAGTATTAGTATTTTAAAGCAAACAGAAGGAGGTGATGGAACTTTTTCCTTTACCGTTCTAGACAACAATATTTCTGTTACCACTTCAAACGGGGTGGGGTCTTCGTCAGCAATTAGTTTACCGGCAACCGAAACAGGAACTGAATATACTATTACTGAGGTAACTCAAAATGGCTGGGAGTTGGTTAGTGCGTCTTGTTTTGGTGGTGATATCGTTGTAGGTAAGACTGTTGAACAATCTTCAATCCCTTCTCAATCACAAGCAATCTCTGGTGTAACAACTACTCTATATCCTGGCCAGAGTAAGTCTTGTGTATTTTTAAATAGAAAAATACCAGAACCACTTCAGTGTAATCCAGAGGTAAACCTTATAGAAAATGGCGACTTCGAAGCACCAGCACTCTCTTCGGGTACTTGGGATATTATTCCTTCTTCAAACACTCTCTTAAAATGGCTCGTAGCTTTTATTAGTCCATCAGTCGGAAGGCTCGGACTAGAAATTCAAAATAATGTTGCAGGTAACTCAGCAGTAGGTGGTCAACACGCTGAGCTTGATGGAGACAATCCAGTTACTATCTGGCAAGACATTCCAACTATCGCAGGAAAACAGTACACCCTCTCGTTTAAATATTCTCCACGACCAGGAGTATCACAAGTTGACAATGCTATTCAACCAAAGGTAAATGGTTCAGCACTTGGTGCTGTAGTTAGTGCTGATGGGTCTACAAACAGCAACACTGTATGGACTACTATCACTCGGACATTTATCGGTACTGGTTCACCAATGAAGGTAGAGCTTGCAGATGCTGGTTCTGACACAAGTCTTGGTGGCTACCTTGATGATGTAAAACTCAACTGTGGTGAACCTCTTCCGCCCCCTCCACAATGTAATGCAAACGCTTCTTCAACTATTGTGAGTGATGCAACAACTCTAGTAAATGGTAACCCCGCAGCAGTACTTTCTTTTATTCACTCAGGGTGGACTGCAGTTATTCCGGGAGCGACATGGATTTGGGCAACCAATCCAGTAGAGTCTCCGACAAACGATGCTGATCTTACAAAAGTATTCACTAAGACATTTACTATAGTTGGCACACCAACAGGCGGGTCGCTGGAAGTTGCCGCTGATAATAATTATTCTGTTAAGGTAAATGGCACAACAGTACCAGTAACTTTTGACCAAAATAATTTCCAATTGGGAACACAGGATACGTACAACGTACTTCCGTTGCTTGTGAGTGGATCAAACACTCTTGAGTTCACTGTGACAAACTGGGAGATAGGTCAAAATGCAGATCCAGCAGCTAATCCTGCAGGACTACTCTACAAGCTTTCTCTGACAAATGACGAATGCGTTGTTCCTCCGCCACCAGTACAAACTTCGACTGTTACTATGTGTAAGGTACAGCCATTGCAAAACAGTGAAGTCACATACCCACTTCCAGGATGGACACTTATGCTTCAAGGTGAAGAGGTGCAATCAGGGCTTTCTATTCCGGTAAATAGCTCAGCTGGGGTAAATTCAAGTACGCTTGCAGCTGGTGTTTCTCATATTGCAAAGGCGGTAGGAACATGGCTCAACCAAGGCGGCGCAAATCCAGTAGATGCTGAGTACTCTACGACAGATACATGGGCAACTCATATGGATGGCTACACTGGATACCAGACTGATATTCTAGAGCTTCAAATTGATAACAAATTTGATCCAAACTCTAATTGGGGAGCATACAATACTTCACACACCTACGCACAGTCATTCGTACCAACGGGTACTTCTTCAAACTTTCGTATTTTTGATGGAACAGGTATCGCTCAAAACGAAGGATGGTTCGGGGACAACAGTGGATCTCTTACCGTAAGTATTAACAAAGGGTACGCAGGTATCACTCAAGGGTTTGATACTGCTAGTCCAGGTGCTGGCTGTGTAGAATTTAAAAATGTACCATATGGCTCTTACACCGCAGCAGAAATTATGCGAGATGGTTGGGCAAATGTTTCTGGTCTCGGAACCGTGGTGGTAGATAGTCCTACAGAAAAGTTCACTATTGTGAACGAACCTGTTGGAACACTTCAGATCAACAAATATAGTTGCCCTGCAGACACTGTTCTAAATCGAACCGCAAATGGAGTAGGGGGAACTGTTCCAGAAGGATGTGTACCACAAGCAGGTGCAACGTTTGGGTATACATTTGATAATACAAAGGTTGCTCCAGATGTAACTGGTCCATATAAGGGCCTTGGTGATGGTGCTCCGTTTATCGCTATGCCTGTAACAGATGCAAATGGATTGTCTGTAAAAACAGTCCCAACAAGTGGACGATACTTAGTAGTAGAAACAGACAATAGTGGTGCCCAGCTTCCAGCATCTTCAATCCTTGGTATGTATTGTGAGGGTGATGGTGAAACCAATCCAAACAATAATGATAACCAAGAAATCACATACATTCTTGGTCCAGGAAATACTACAAAGTGTGTAGCATACAATAAGGCCCCAGTAACTCCTCCAGGTGGTCCAACAATGGTGAAGGTACATATCTATAAGTATCTTAAAAATGGAGAAGTAACAGCACAAGTTCCTAACGACTCTACTGCTCCAGCATTTCCAATGAATTCATTGTGGAGTGCAGAAAACATCGGTACAGCTTCAGGTGCATATGTTCTTGGTAACTATGAAGGACAAGGTACTCTGAAGTATGCAGCTGACACTTCAAATATGTCTGCTCCTGCTGATTACACAACAGAAGAAGTAACTGACGGCAGTGTCGTAGTGCCAACAAATTCAGAGTCTTGTCCTGCAGGAAAATATCGACTCCTCGGATACAAATCAGGTACATCACTTAATGCGGCTGAAGCAGCAGTACTTTCTCCAACAGCGCCAATATTTACAGATATTTCTGTTGATCAATATGTGATTGTTGTAAACGAAAAATGTCCTGACGTTCTTGGTGAGACAGCTTCTAGTAATACTACTGTTGTTAAGGCGGGAGATCTCGCTTCAGACTTTACTGCAGTAGCAGCTACTCCTTCAAAATGGTACTTCTTCAATGATGAAACTAATACCATTAACAATACAATTGGCTCATTTGTAACTGGTCCAGAGACAGCTCCTATCGGTACTGGAAGTGCACAAATGTCAGTATCAGGAACTCAGCGTCGCAATATTGCAACCTCAGCGTTTGGAGGTATTGCACTTAGCTCTATCAAATCACTTGTATTCTCTACGTATTCACAACTTACAGGTGATGGAGCTCTAGGTCTATCAGAACGCGCACCATACCTTCATTTCAATGTTGATTTCAACGGTGATGGAGCAGCTGTCTATGAAAGCCGTTTAGTATTTGTACCTGGAGCAAACGGTGTAGTAACTGCTGATGAATGGCAGACACAGGATGCAATAAATAGCGGAAACGCTCTTTGGGTGTACTCAGGTGCTACATGGCCAACCACAGGTCAACCTGGAACAACTGCAAAAACATGGAATCAAATTTTGGCTGATTACCCTCTAGCAGAAGTACATGCCGCATACTCATTTCTTGGGTTTAGAGTAGGTGAGCCTTACGCAGATGGATTTACAGGTAATGTAGACAAGGTTGTAGTTGGTATAAAAACAGGTCTTAACACTCATACAGAAACATTTGATTTCGAACCAAATGCTCCAGAAGTTTGTGCTGCAGGATCGTACACTGACACTTCAGACAACAGCGGTGCTATCCGGTTTGAAAATTCACAAGGATACAACACTGGTTCTATCAATGGAGTAAACGGATGGTCAGCAACAGGTGCATATGATTATGGAGTAGTAGCAAACACCTTTGGGTATTCAAACTTCAACGATCAGGCATTCCGTATCTCTAATGGGATCACTAGTGGATCGTTTGGGGATTGGGCATTTGCTACACCAAATACAAATGGTGCAGGTGAAAGTGGTGCAACAGCGGGGGCATTCTCAGTAGGTACATTACAAAATCACTTCGAGGCACAATTTGATATCGCATCAACAAAACCTTGTGCACAACAAGAAGGACTCCGATTTTCAGTATCTCCAGATCGAGGTGATGGGTCTCGTATGAGTTACCTACGATTTGAAGATAGTGCCGGAGGATTGGATGTATTCTTCGACGACGTAACAGGAGCTGATGATGCATCAATAAACTTCAACGAAACACAAATTGCGAATGACTTGGATCGTTCTATTCCACACAAGGTTAAGTTTGTTATGGATTTTGTAGATGGTCCCTCAAACGATGTCGTTAAAATTTATATTGATGGTACCCTCGTGCACACTGGTACAAGTTGGGAAAATTACTATCGATATGATAACGAAGCAAGTGCTGAACAATCTCCTCGTATTGTGAAGACTCTCATCTTCCAGGCTCGTGGAACAGCAGTACCTGCGAACACAGGAAAAGGATATTTAGTAGATAATCTTACTCTTTCATCTTCTACTCCAGTTCCAGCTCCACAAGGCGGAGGAGGAGGGGGTGGTGGTGGAACTGGTTCACGAAGTCTCGGTGGGGGAGCTCCAGCTTCAACAGGCTCAGTTCTCGGTGCCTCAACTTCATGTGGTATCTACCTCGATGATTTCTTGAAGATGGGATGGAAGAACCGAGTTGAACAAGTGAAGAAACTTCAGACGTTCTTGAACGACTACCTAAAACTCAGTCCAAAGCTTCCCGTAAATGGAATGTTCGGAATGCAGACATTTAAGGCCGTAGTGAAATTCCAAGAACAAGAATCAGATCTCGTGCTACAGCCATGGGTTGGCGTAACACTCAAAGATGCAAAGAAGGGAACAGGGTTCGTCTACAAGACAACAATTACACGAATCAACAACATCATGTGTCCTGATCTCAACCTCGCAACACCTCCAGCAGTAATCGACTAACTTTTCTACTCAAAAAGACCGACTTTAAGTCGGTCTTTTTGTTTTATTGACGAAACAGCTTTTTCTGCTATTATCCTAAGCGTGTAGATCATAGACAGTGGGCGTCCCTCAACAGGGAAGAAGTCCTGCCGAGATCTCTTTCTCCCGTGTAAACGGCTTTGACTACACAGCGATGTGTATTTTTTATACTTCGTTTTAGTACCATTAACAAAACATTCTTATGGCAATATCAAA
>CAYHJY010000001.1:21919-28013 GCA_964357135.1 uncultured Candidatus Saccharibacteria bacterium | reverse complement strand
AATGGGGTATCTACCACAAGCACTTTTAAATGCTATTTGTTTGTGTGGCTGGAATCCAGGAACAGAGCAAGAAATATTTTCTAGAGAAGAATTGGAAAAGATTTTTGATTTTGAGAAAGTGCAAAAGTCAGGAGCAGTCTTTGGTGAAGATAAGCTCAACTGGTTCAATAGAGAGTATATAAAGCCTCTTTCAACAGAAGAGTTCTGGTCTTGTGCAGATACTTGGATACCAGAAAAGTACAAAAGTTCTGAAATACTAAAAAAGCTTGAAAGCATCCTTCGTGATCGCATCGAAAAGTTTAAAGACTTGAAAGATTTGTTTGAACAAGGAGAACTTGATTATTTTTTTGAAGCTCCGAAGGTGGATGACAAAATACTAGCTTGGAAAGACTCAACACTTCCAAAAGCTCATGAGTATCTAAAGGAAGTATCTACTCTTCTTGAAAAGTTAGGGGATTGGAAGTATCAAAGTATCAAAGACGCTGTTTGGCCGTATGCTGAAAAAGAAGGTAGGGGACACGTCCTTTGGCCTATGCGTGTCGCACTTTCTGGGCGAGAAAAGTCTCCCGATCCGTTTGAACTGGCATCTATTCTCGGCAAAGCAGAGACGCTCAAGCGACTAGAGTAGTTATAGTTGACAAAATTTAGATATATGTTAAGGTTGCTTCAAATAAACTTTAACAACTATGTTCAAAATCTTTATCATCTTCATCCTTTTAGTAATTGGAGTGGTGAGTCTCGTTAAGTCGAGAAAACAAAAAAATCAATTACAGCAACAAGGTTCTCACAGAAAAGAAAATGGTTTTTTCTTTCTGTATAGAATAGTTGGTTGGGCTTCGTTACTTTTGTGTTTAGTTTTTTATCTGGTTTTCAGTATTCGTATCGTTGACTCGGGTGATGTACAGGTGGGTCGACTGTTTGGTAAGGTGGACCGCTCTGTTCTTTCAGAAGGTATTCACTTAGTTAACCCTGCGAAAACCTGGACCACGATCAACATCCAGCGTAATGCAATAAAAGCTGATGATGGTGATGAGGTTCCAGGTATGACCTCCACGACCGCTGATAATAATCAGGCAACAGTGCAGGCTAACTTCACTTTCATGATCAATTCTCAGTATGCCTGGTGGCTTGTAAAGTACATTGGTGGTGAGACGAAAATTAAACATGAATTATTGGAAAAATCCGCTCAATCTGCAACCCGTGATGCGTTGGCATACTTCAAACTTGAAGATGCCCAAATTCGTCAACGTGGTCAGTTTGAAAAAAAGTTACAGGAAGAGTTTTTTGAAAATATTCTTATCAACCTTCCCAAAGAGAAATCTTTAGGACCCGAAGAGTTAAAGAAAGTTTTCATCATTCTTCCTACACAGCTTATGGATATAAAACCTGATCCCAAGGTAGCAAATGCTTTAGCTGAGAAAAAAGCTACTGAAATAAACCTTGAGCAACAAAAGACTCTGACCGCCATTGCTGCTGAACAATCCAATCGTAGAAAAGAAGAAGGTTCTGGCATTAAAAAACTATTTGATGAATTGCCTTCTAATCGTTCGGCAAACGATGTTGCCCTTATCTTAAATGCCACAGCTAATAAAACCCGTGCTGAGGCATTACATAAAGCCGTAAGTGAAGGCAAGGTAACTACTGTTGTATTTGAAGGCGGTAGTGCTGGTAAGGTTGTACAGTAAATTAAGTATTTTTATAAATGCGTTCTTTGTAAAAGAACGCATTTTTTATATGGTTTATTTATACTAGTTGCTACAGCCCTCGGCAAAGCAGAGACGCTCAAGCACTTGACTTTATAGCACCTTGGTGCTATAATACAAGTCGATAACCCATTTGTTCTGAACATTTTAAATTCTTTAGTATGTTTATAGCTAAATTAGAGAGTACGCCTATAGAAGAGTTGCAGGAATTGATGCGAACTAATCCTGAAAAATATTTTGAAGAAGTAGGCACAGAGATAGAATCTGAATAATTTCTTCAAGCCGTTTCAATTTATTGAAACGGCTTTTTTGTTTGTCGTAAAAAGACGCTACACTGTGTAGTATGAAAGAGATACCCAAGTCATACTGTGATTATGTAAGCACTCTAGAAAAAGACAACATCCATCGTATCTACCACGACACGGCTTATGGTGTAGTGATCGATAGTGATGAGGAACTCTTTGAACGCTTGATTCTGGAAATAAACCAAGCGGGACTCAGTTGGAATACTATCCTCAACAAACAGCAAAACTTCAAAAAAGCCTTTCACCATTTCAATATCAAAAAAGTCGCTTCGTACAAAGAAGCAGATAGACAGCGACTACTATCTGATGCCGGTATTATCAGAAACAGACTCAAGATAGACGCGACCATCCACAATGCTAGCGTTATTCTCGGAATACAAAAAGAGCACGGCTCATTTAAGGCATGGCTTGATATGAACAAAGGATTGAAAAAAGAAGAATGGGTCAAACTCTTTAAAAAGACTTTCAAGTTCACTGGTGGGGAAATAGTAAACGAATTCCTCATGAGTACTGGGTATTTACCGGGAGCTCATGTGAAAACCTGTAGGCTGTATAAACAGTTTGAAAAAACCTTTAAACTGTGAGATAATTGCCACATGGAACAAGACCCTTCAAAATCAAAAATTCAAGAAGTATCAACGCAAGAACTTATTGAATCTGAACAGCTTAAGGCCTTAGAAACACAGGAAGACATCGATGTGCTTACTGCTTCTTTGAGGTTTTTCTTAGAATCTTTAGAAAAAGAAAAGAGCAACTTAGAAAACCCAAAAGAACTATTAAATACAGATCAGAGAAATGAGATTAGAGAAAAAATAGCAAAAACACAAAAAACTATCAAAGAAATTCATGGGCGTATTCACACGTTAGTACTCGATAAAATAGATACTGGTGAAAACATAGAGACATTTAAAGAGCTTGAAAGAGAGAATAACCAAACTCTTTTAGAGATTATCAACGAAGAGTCGTTACGAGAAGAAGATGTTGGCGACTTTGAGAAAATAGATAGCATAGACACTTTTGACTTTTCTAAAGATAAATTAAATTAAACTAAATAAAAAGCCACCGCGTCTGACGCGGTGGCTTTTTATTTAGTTTATGATGCCTGCAAGGTGCAGGAGGACGAGAACGATACCGATCGAGATGAAGAATAATCCCAATCCGACAGGCGAGCCCCATGAGAACCATGAACCCCAACTGCGCCAATTTTTGGCCCAGAGTTCGTCATGCTTACCCCATGCTTCCATGTAGTCTTCTTTTTTGTTATCCATACTATAAATGTACTGGTCTTATAACGCCTGGATTTGCCTGTGAGGATTCTATCGCTTTAGCCCACCATGCCGGGACACTCTGCCCAAGGGCAGTCGAGAATCTGTATATCACGAGTGTATTTTACCACCCTGCATGATTTTTCCACAATTATTCTTGCATTCATAAATGAGTATGCGATAATAATAATGCTGAAGTAAATAAGGTCGATCATTATAAGTTTTATTAGCGTACTGTAGTAACTCTTGTTTTGATTGCGGAGTGTCAAGGCTCAAACCTTAATGCTTCAGCAAAACATTTAGGTATCGGTTTTAGGACTTATATCTTGATGCTTCGCAATCAGTACAAGAGTTTTTTTATTTTTACATGGGATAAAAACTTTTAGAAATGTCCAACCAGCTTTGCTCTTAGGTCTGTGTGTTGGTTGGGCGGTTTTAGCAGTTGGTCGATTACGACCGTCCTGCCTCCCACGGTTGAAAGGGGGGTTATAAATACCTTGTCATAAAATTATGGCTAAAGTAAAAGTAAAGATTTTCACTGGCGACTATATAATTTGTCAGTGTGTCGGGAGGGGGAAGAAGCGACGGTGTAAGCCAAAAGGGCAAGCATATAGATTTCCTGGATATTACTACGTTTGGATGGAGGAGGCTCCGCAGGCGCCAAAAGAAAACACACCAATCGACGAAATTGATGTGAATTCTAGTAATATTTAAAATTGTTTTTTGTCGAACACGAAACCCTCGAAAGAGGGTTTTTGTGTATTTATGCACTTACCTTTAGCATACCTATATTATATTCCACACCTAATTGGCATGCAATAAAAGGTATGGGGATAATAACCGGGGTTGTTTGTAAAGTCAATCGAAGTATAAAGACTCGTTTTGTTTTATTGAAAAAAACCTTTAAATATGGCATTATTTTAGAGTGATAAGTCTCAACGAGATCAGAAATAGAGCACGAACATTTTCTACTGAGTGGAATAGGGATTACAGTGAAGATGCAGAAGCGAAAAGCTTTTGGGATGGTTTTTTTGATGTCTTTGGGGTTGCTCGGCGTCGAGTCGCTTCTTTTGAATATGAAGTTAAAAAACAAGATGGATCCCAGGGGTTTATTGATGTTTTATGGAAAGGGGTAATGCTTGCTGAACATAAAACAAGAGGTAAAAGTTTGGATAAAGCCTTTACTCAAGCAAAAGACTATTTGCCTGGTCTCAAAGATCAAGAACTTCCACGATATTTGATAGTTTCTGATTTTGAGAAAATAAGAATTACTGATCTCGATTTAAATATAGAAAAAGAATTTTTACTTAAAGATTTTGATAAGCATGTAGATTTATTTGATTTCATTTCAGGGCATACATCCTATAAAGACTATGGAGAAGAAGAGCAAGCTAGCATTAAGGCAGCTCGTCTAATGGCTGACTTTCATAATGAAATTGAAAAATCAGGCTATAATAAACATTCGCTCGAAGTCTTTTTAATTAGAATACTATTTTGTTTGTTTGCAGATGATACTAATATTTTTGATAAAGGGTTATTTAGGCACTATCTTGAAACAAGACTTAGCTCAGATGGGTCAGATTTAGGTATCCACTTGGGGCAAATTTTCTACATATTAAATACGCCAGTAGAAAAAAGACAAACGACTACAGATGAAGGATTAATGAAATTTCCTTATATTAATGGAGGAATTTTCTCAGAACCACTTGCACCCATTTCTCTTGATGCCACAGCGTATTTACGACTTATAAAATGTTGTGAATTTGATTGGTCTAATATTTCTGCTTCAATTTTTGGCTCTCTTTTTCAAGGTGTAATGGATGAGAATCAACGTCGTCAACTTGGGGCCCACTATACATCAGAGCAAAATATTCTCAAACTAATACACCCATTATTTCTCGATGAGCTATATATTGAATTTGATATAGTAAAGTACGAAAATAAAAAGCTTGAAGCTTTTCATGAGAAACTCTCTACTCTTACACTCCTTGACCCTGCTTGTGGATGCGGAAATTTTTTGGTTGTTGGATATAGAGAATTACGAAGAATTGAACTCGAAGTCCTTAAGTTGAAAAAGAAGAATAATCAAATGACACTTATAGGCACAGAGGAGTTATCTAAAATTAATGTTAATCAATTTTATGGGATTGAAATAGAAGAATTTCCTGCTCTTGTGGCTCGTACAGCTATGTATCTAGTCGATCATCAGATGAATATGGAACTTCAAAAAGAGTTTGGTTTATATCAACCTCGTATACCTCTTCGTGAACCAGCGACTATTGTTCATGCCAATGCTCTTACTGTTGATTGGGAGAGCGTAGTTTCAAAAGACAAGCTCTCGTATATTCTTGGTAACCCACCGTTTGTTGGAGCTCAAATAATGAGTAAGGAACAAAAAGAAAGTTTATTAAAAGTTTTTGATAATGCAAAAGGTATAGGTAATCTTGATTTTGTGACTGCGTGGTATGAAAAAGCAGCTCAATATACACAAGGCACAAAAATAAAAACAGCTTTTGTATCAACAAACAGTATTTGCCAAGGTGAACAAGTTGGACTTCTTTGGAAAAGATTAAAAGAAAAATATGATGTAGTCATACACTTCGCTCACCAAACTTTCAAATGGAACAACGATGCGCCTGGTGTGGCAGCGGTGCAATGTATAATTGTCGGATTTGCAACTTTTGATACACCAAAAAAATACCTTTTTGAGTATAAAGATATTAAAAGTGAACCAAAAGAAAGAGAAACGGAAAGTATAAATGGATATTTAGTTTCAGGGAAAGATGTTTTTGTCGAAAAAAGAACAAAGCCAATTTGTAAA
>CAYHJY010000001.1:14700-21909 GCA_964357135.1 uncultured Candidatus Saccharibacteria bacterium | reverse complement strand
CCTAACATTATTAAGGGCAATTACTATGCAAAAAGTGAGGGTTTAATTATTGAAGAAGAAGATTTAGAGTACTTGGTAACAAACGAACCAAACGTAAAAAAATATATAAAACTCCTAATTGGTGCAGAAGAATTTATTAATAACAAAAAACGTTATTGTCTTTGGTTGATTGACTGCCCACCAGAGGAATTAAGAAAAATGCCTTTGGTTATGGAGCGCATTAATCGCGTTAGGGAAGATAGATTGAGAAGTACCGATAAGGGCATGCAAAACTTGCCCCCTACTCGTTTTCGAGAAACTAACAACCCTGATACCTGTCTTGTAATTCCGGTGGTTTCTTCTGAAAAAAGGAAATATATCCCAATGGGATTTATTGACAAAAATACAATTTCAACAAATGGTAATTTGATAATGCCTAATGCAGAAATATTCCATTTTGGAGTCCTAGAATCTCTTATACACATGACATGGGTTTCTTATGTTTGCGGAAGACTAGAAAGTCGTTTTCGCTATTCAAAAGATATTGTCTATAATAATTTTCCTTGGCCTGAAAATCCTACAGACGAGCAAAATAAAAAAGTAGAGGATTGTGCACAGAAAGTATTAGATGTTCGCCTTCAATTTCCCAACAGCTCGCTTGCTGATTTGTACGATCCCAACACGATGCCACCAGAGCTTGTAAAAGCGCATGATGATCTCGATAGGGCAGTAGATGCTTGTTATGGAAAAAAGTTTTCAAATAAAGAGGAGAGAATTGAGTTTCTATTTGGTTTATATAAAAAATATACAAAATAAAGTATGAAAAAAGTATCAACACCACAAACACTCTCACTTGCTGAAGCGTTAAAAAAACGAGGTGTTGTATTTGAGCTTGAACACTGGGATGGTCATAAACATGTTGATCTATATATTCCAAAAGCCAAAATTTATATCGAAGTTGATGGGCCATTGCATGACCTACGACCAAAGCAAGCAGTCTCCGATTTTAATAGAGATTATTTCTCTTCGAAAGAAGGATTTTTTACTAAGCATATAACTAACAAGGAAATTGAAGAGCATCTTGAATCTATAGCTAATGCTATCGCAAAAATTGTAGAAGAATCATCTGGCAAAATGGGGGAACATTTACACGAATATAGATAGTATGTTCATAAAAGTAAAAGTATTTCCTGAGAGTGGGGAGGATAGGGTTGAAGAAATAGATAGTGAAAACTATCACGTATATGTGCGAGCGGGCGCACAAAATGGTCATGCAAACAGGGAAGTGGTGTATTTACTTTCAAAGCATTTTGGCAAAGGAGTACAAATGGTCTCAGGTGGCACTCGCCAAGCCAAGATATTCAAGGTGTTATAATCTGTTTATGAAAAAAATAGGTATAGCCATAATCGTTATTATTTTACTTGGTGCAGGATATTATTTTATTTCTCCATTTTTTATAAATAAAACAGTCAACGAAGCTTTGCCTATTGTTGAAAATACGGAAGATAATAGTGTCGAGGTTATAAAACAAGGTCAGTTTACCGGCTTTGATAAAATCCATACTGGATCTGGTACTGCAAGTGTAATATCGATTGGTGGTAAAAACTACATTCGTTTTGAAGAAGATTTTGTGGTCAATAACGGACCTGATCTATACGTAGGTCTAGGTAAAGATGGTAAATATATAAAAGGTAGTGAACTTGGTGTGTTGAAGGGAAATGAGGGTTCTCAAAATTATGAATTGCCGGAGGGTGTATCTCCAGAAGAAGTCTGGATCTGGTGCAAAGCCTTCTCTGTACCTTTTGCTAAAGCAATTTTACGATAACAAAAATGGTAGAATAAACCCATGAACAATTACACAAACTATAGTGAGCTAATAAAGCCGACATGGGCGCCACCGAGCTGGATTTTCGGGCCGGTGTGGACAGTACTCTATATAATGATCGCTATTTCTTTCGGCTCTGTAGTAAAAATGTTTTTTAGTAAGCAGATACCGTTTGTCGTGTTGCTACCATTTCTCCTCAACATCGTTTTCAATGCACTCTTTACGTGGATACAGTTTGGACTCAAGAACTTGCCACTAGCCGGCGTAGATATTCTCCTTGTCCTCGGGACACTCGTCTGGGCGATGATCGCTATTTTCCCATACGCAAAATGGATCACCTATATCCAAATCCCGTATTTACTCTGGGTGTCATTTGCCACAGTAGTACAACTGACTATTACTTTTCTAAATAAATAAGCGGTATGAAGAAAGTACTCATTGCACTAATTTTATTGCTTGGAATATATACATTTTATTATTATTCAAATAGACCAGAGTCATCTAAGACTTCGGTGGCAGTGAGTGTTCCACTTGCTGAAAGTCGGCCGTACTGTTTCGTCTACAAACATACAGCAACCAATGACGCGCCGTATACAGTAGAAGAGCACATGACTCTGACTCGAGTGCGTGGAGAAATCACGGGGACAAAACAGGGGACACAAGCAGGTCCTGATATGACAAATGGCTATACAGGGACACTAGCAGGCAAAGCAAATGCAGAAGGTTCTATTGAGATGGTGTACGCATATACCGTAGAAGGGTCTACTGGCAAAGAGCTGGAACTTTTTACGATACAAGGAGAAACATTGGTACAACAGAGATATCCGTTGATAGAGGGGAAGTATGATGGTGTGACAATGCTTATACCAGACCAAACAAAACCAGCTGAAGCCTTGGTCTATACACAAGAGGTATGTAAATAAAAAAAATCCCCGGAAATAATTCCGGGGATTAGTATTTTTTGTAACAATGTTACATTGTCGGTTCAGTCTGCCTTTTTCTTTCGTACAACACTTCAGGTTCAATTTGCGTAAGACTTCTTTTGACTGTAACTTTTTCGTTTTTGAAGTCTAAAACAATCTCAATCCAGGTTTTTGCAGTAAAGTCAGCGCCGCCAAAATGGGCCTTATCAAAGATTCGTTGCAGCTCAGCTACAGGCCACCGATCAATTTTCAGGGTGTAACTGGTGGATGTAGACTTGCTCCGCAAAAGCTCAACTAAGCTATCGCTTACTTCGGTAATGACATCTTCAGGGATTTCAAATTCCCGAAACAATGTTGCTAGCTCAGTAGCTACTGAGGTAACCATGTCGGCTAAGGTTTTTTCGTTAACGAGCATAAGGTGTTTTTTTGATTTTGCATTACAATAACCCGAATAATTGATTTTGTCAAAAAAGAGCGGGTGCTATAATCATATGTATGAACCCATTTAAAATCTTACACATACGAAAGATGGTGCGTGATGCTCGGACGAATCCAAGCGGTTTGGCAGGAGAGCAGGTGCGTGAAGTACTCTGGGGTATCGTTATGATCCCACTTGTTATTTCGATTATTATAATCAGTCTATTTTTTATTGTTGGATATACCGAACTTTTTGGGTTTCAACTAGGCTTTTTCAAATTTCTTTTTTGGGTGGCACTTATTGTGGCCACTGCTATTTTTTCAGTACTTCGAAAAATCATCGGGTCTATCGGCCGTGGTGCTGCTAGTGGAACAAAACGAGTAATCGATGCGGTGGTAGTAGAAGAGACAAAAGAGTAACTGTGAATAAGTCTTTTCCTTGCGGCACTATGTCGTGATAAAATAGTATCGTTATGAAAAAACAAACAACATATGGACTTTTAGCACTTTTGGGGGTGGTAGTAGCTTCCTCTAGTGTCTTCGCACAAGATGGTACAAGTACTACAACACAACCAGATATTGTTCCAATGCCTCCTATTCGTCAGGAGATCAAGGATACAAGAGCGGGTATCGTAGATGAGAAAAAAGAGTTTCGAAAAGATCGTCTCGATATGAGAAAGGAGGTAAATGGTGAAGTAAAAGATATCAGACGAGAAACTAAAACAGACGTAGGTGCGCTTCGAGCTGAAACAAAAGCAAAGGTACAGTCAGGGGAATTAAAACCTGAAGAAGCATTCAAGACACTTCGTGAAGAGGTTAAAAAAGAACGTGAAGAAAACAGAACAGAGATCAAGGGTGTTCGTGATGATTTTCAAACATCTATCAAAGAAAAGAAAGAAGATGCTCGTGAGCTGATAAAAGAAAAAAGAGAAGGCTTGCTTGAGAGTATCCAAGAAAAGCGAGATTTGTTCAAAGAAGAATTTGAAGCTCGTAAGGATGAAATAAAAGCAAAGCGTGAAGAAGCTAAAGAAAAGTTCCAAGAAAGTTTGAAAAAAATAAAAGACGAAGCAAAAAGAACCAAGGTAGAGTCTATCGCTAACACCATTCCCGAAATAAATATCGCGGTAACTGACCGGGCTTCAGAACGTGTGAAAAACATAGAAACAGTTTTGGTGGCTATTGAGTCTCGCGCTGACAAAGCAGCGGCAACAGGTCTCGATGTTTCGACTGTGCGTACACTGATTGCAAGCGCTGAAACCGCTATTGCGAGTGCTCGAGCAGCTATCGTTGTACAAGTAGGCAAGACCTACGCTGTTACTATTGCAAGTGATACTACGGCTAAAAGCACTCTTGAAGCTACACGAAACGCGTTTCGAGCTGATGTAAAAATCATGAATACTGCTATCAAGGCAGCACATGACGCTACTCGAAAAGCTGCAGAAGCACTTAAGGCTATCCCAAATATTGACACTGTTGTAGTGCCAGCACCAAGCACGACAACTACTAGTACTACTAACTAATAATATTTATGAATAAAAAAACAATCATTCTTCTCATTATCGCGCTCGTTGTTATTGGATTTTTCCTTTGGAAAGGATCTATGAAAAGTGAGCCTGTAGTAGAGACACCGTTACAAGTACTTGATAAACAAACACAGCAAGACTCAACTGCTTCTATTGAGGCTGATTTGAACGCTATCAATACCGAAGTAAGTGCTGACGAAGATCTACGCATGGTAGATGAGGATATAAAAAGTCTATAAAAATAAACAAAAACACCTCCATTATGGAGGTGTTTTTGTTTATTTGCACTGTATACTACACACATGATACCGAAGAAATTTACAATACACTCCGAGGTTTGGGTGTATCCAGTCCGCCAGCTGGCGGATGCTGGGTGGCACTTTGTGACACTTGATAAAACACTTTCTGCGCAAATACGAGAAACGTACAAAACAGGATTTGTAAAAGTAGAGGCTATGGTAGGCAAAGCTACATGGAACACTTCACTCTTTCCACACAAGCAATCAAAAGCATATTTACTGTGTATAAAAAATCAAATTCGTAAGAAGGAAGGAATACTTGCAGGGGATAAAATTCTTGTTTCAATAAAAATACTTTAGCGTAGCATGCTATACTGATTCCACTATGGAAGAAAAAAATCACACAAAACGACGCTTTGGAGTATTTATTGTCTTACTTGCCGCGTTCATCATCATTGTGTTGGTAGCACTCTCTGATAAAGCTGTTATGCCACCTGATAGTATTGGAGAAAATACAACTTCAGTGAAGCAGTGTTATATGTGGAACACAGAAGCAGGTGATAAGGCAACACTACTTCTTACTACTATTAATACAAATGTTGAAGGGTCTTTCTCATATATCCCAGCAGAAAAAGATAGTAAGAGAGGTGTCTTTACGGGGACACTCTCTGCACTCCCAGGAAATAGTGGCACACGAACAGTGCACGGATGGTGGAATGTGCTTGCAGAAGGTATGAGTGCTAAAGAAGAAATAGTAATAAGCCTCAGTGGTAGTACTGCAGCAGTAGGTTTTGGTGAGATGAAAGACAATGGAGATGGAAGTTATGTTTATGCTGATGTTACGAAGCTTTCATATCAACCAGTATTACAGCAGACATCTTGCGACGACTCTGTAATCGCTAATTAAATACTACTTGTATGCTCTCTTTTTCAAAAAAAGAATTAGCATTATTCAAGAAGCTCAATACTCCTGCTAAGGTTCAGGATTTTCTTAATACTATTCCTATCAATCACGAGGTAGACGGTGTTGATAGGGTCAAAAGTCCAGTACGAGTGTTGAGAGAGAAAAGTGCTCATTGTATTGAGGCCGCTATTTTGGGCGCATACATCTTGTCGCTTCATGGGTACAAGCCGCTGGTCCTTCACCTTGAAACAACCAAGGACGACTTTGAACATGTGATTGCTCCTTTCCAGGTACGCGGTCTCTGGGGGGCGCTATCGAAAACAAACCATGTGGCCTTGAGGTATCGTGATCCGGTGTATCAGAATGTGCGAGAGCTTGTCATGTCATACTTTCATGAATACACAACTGATGATGGTGTCAAAACACTACGGCGATACTCTGAACTACTGAACCTAGAAGAGTTTGGTAATGATTGGATGCTCGAAGAGGGTGACTTGTGGGGTATTGATGAGGAACTCGGAAAGATACCACACCGACGAATCGTCCCAAAAGGTATGAAGTTGCGCCTGGCTGACAAGATTGAGCGAAGTGTGAGTACGGTCGTTGAGTGGCCTATTCCAAAGAAGAAAAAGGGAGGTATTGGCAAGAAATTTAAATCCGTGGTATAATATAGTAGTATAAGCATTTAATTACGTTCTCAGAAAAAAATATGCCAGAAATCAAAGCATTGTGTATGAAGTGTCGTGACGCTAACAATAAGCCAACGATGCAAGTTATGGGTAGTATTGAAGTACAAGAAAAGAACAACCGATACTCAGCAAAAGGCAAATGCGCTACTTGTGGAGGAAATATGTTCAAGTTCATGAACAAGGAAACTGCAGATAGTTTGAAATAATATAAAACACAAAAAAATGGTCTTAGGACCATTTTTTTGTTAGTATCAACACATCATGGCAATAAGCGGAGAAATCAAAAGCGCAATATTTGTAAAAGGAAGCCCAACGATACAGGGCGTATTTGATGATGGTCTGCCGCATATTGCATTTATTGGACGCTCAAATGTGGGTAAATCAAGTACTATCAATGCTCTGACAAAACAAAAAGGCTTGGCAAAAACAAGTGGAGCTCCTGGTGCCACCAAACACATCAACCTTTTTCTCGTTAACAACAAGTTCCACATTGTTGATCTTCCTGGGTATGGTTTTGTAAAAGGATCAGCGGGAAAGCGGGATGTGCTTCACGACGTGATAGAGAGCTATCTATCATACCGATACGAAGGAGAGCAAACTATAGTACTGATTATTGATGGAAAGGTTGGTCCGACACAAGACGATCTAGATATTTTAACAATGCTTGAAGAACACGGAAAGAAAATAGTAGTTGCAGTAAACAAAATAG
>CAYHJY010000001.1:11030-14690 GCA_964357135.1 uncultured Candidatus Saccharibacteria bacterium | reverse complement strand
GGGTAGCAGCAACAAAGGATTAATCCACAGCCGACTTTGTAGCGCTTTGCTATACTTATAGAGTAGGTCGTATTAGTTTAGATAAATTATATTCACATATGAAAGGTTTACATAAAATTACTTGGATCCTTCTTATTATTGGAGGTCTTAACTGGCTCTTGGTAGGGCTCTTTAGTTGGGATGTAGGTTCACTCCTTGGAGGAATGGGCTCTACTGCTTCAAAGGTAATATACGTACTCGTTGGACTTTCGGCTCTCGTAGAACTCTTCTCTCACAAGAAGACTTGCAAAACATGTGAGATGGACAAGACGCCATCTTCTTCTACACCAAACATGTAATTTAGTTTAAGACAGAGGCTTATAGATATAAAAATACTCATCGATTAAGATGAGTATTTTTATTTATTGTTTAAGGAGAGCAATATCTTTTACAGGAATACGTTTTACAAAACCAGGCTTCATAGAACCTATCTTTAGGTGACCAATACGAACACGCACCAAGCTTTCGATGGTTAGGTGGCAGGCGTCGCACATGCGACGGATTTGGTGTTTACGTCCCTCGTGAAGCACAATAGAAAATGATGAGCGGGAAATCTTTTTTACTTCTGCTGGTTTGGTCATCACCTTATCAAGCATAATACCGGTAGACAGTCTCGATACTGCATCAGGGGTTACGAGTTCTCGTACGGTTACGAGGTACTCTTTGTCGACAATACTTTCTTCTTTTGTTAGTGCTCGAGCAAGTGTCCCATCGTTGCTCATGATGATAAGACCCTCAGACTCTTTATCAAGGCGGCCAATAGGAGAGAGATGTGTGAGGGCTTTGAATCGATCGTGAATATCAGTGTTCTCAGGAGATGTCTTTGTCGTCTCAATACCACGAGGTTTGTAAATGAGGATAGCTTCTTTTTCTACACCCTCAGTTTCTTTAACAGAGATCTTGTCCTTGCCTGGTACGATACCGTGGCCGGTTTCGCGAACGGTTTTGCCATTTACTTGCACTTGACCACTCTTGATCAACGCTTTGGCTTCACGTCTTGAGGCGAGTCCCATGTGAGCGATAGCACGCTCAAGACGCTCCTGTCCTTCAGGAAGAGTAGAAACGTCTTTAGGTTTTTGCTTAGAAAGCGGCTTGGGTCCCTTTGGGGTACGATAAAAGATTCTTTTTGCCATGATGAGCCGAGTATAGCATAGAGATCTTTCATACCTAGTCTTAGGCTACTACTATATACTATAGCTATGAAGCAGGTTATTTATTTTATCCGTCACGGAGAAACCGAATTAAATGCCAGGGGGATACGACAAGGCCCTGATGGTCCACTCTCTGCACTCGGAGTAACCCAGGTGCAAGAAGTAGCAAAACGGTTTCCGACAAAAAAAGGAAAACCACAAGTACTAATCTCTAGTCCATTTCAGCGAGCACAAGAAACAGCCCAGGTTATTGCTCAAACACTTAATATGAAAATTGAGCTCTGTGACTTACTTGTTGAGCGAAAAAATCCTACAGAAATTATTGGACATTCAGGTAAAGAAGAACCAGTCAAAGAAATAGTTGATCGTATCGATAAGAGTTATCATGATGACACACTCCGGTATTCTGATGAAGAGAATTTTGTTGACCTGAAGGCCAGAGCCAAAGCTTTATTGCAGTATATTGCGCACAGGCGAGAACACCAGATTATTATGGTGACACATGGTATTTTCTTGCGTATGGTTATTGCTTATATGCTTGAAGGAGATGCACTCAGTGCATCAGAGTACAACAAACTCAGTTATTTAAATCCTATCGACAATGCAGCACTAACTATCGTGACACGTACAACACAGTTTTTCCGTAGAGACAAATGGGAGCTGCTTGTCTGGAATAATATTCCACAGTCAGACCAAAAGATTGATATGAGTGAATAGATTTTCTTGCTACACTATGTAGTATAGAAGCATAACAAAAATACACATGGCCAAAGGTAACGACAGTCGTAAAAAAGAAACAAAGAAACCAAAAAAGGTAAAAGCAAAATAACAAAAATACTCCCCTAACAGGGAGTATTTTTGTTTAGAAAAGAGCTATTGCTTTTTTATGATACTGTAGTACAATATTTTGTGTATACAAAAAGAAGTAGCAGTGTACACACTATGAGTATCACTATGCAGCTATCTACTATTATTTTGCGTTTTTTAAAGGATCGCCAAGGGAGAGTCCATATACATGAGTTACTCCGACTCATAAACCACTATTATTTTTCAAGTATGGACGGTGCTGTGCCAAGCGAGCGAGAGGTGCGACACGCTATTGATTTGCTGGTTGAAGACGCACTTGTCATCAAGACACACAATGGTGCGTGGGATGAGTTTCAAATTTCTAATAAAGGCTATGCCAAACTCCGTGCATGGTATGCACCAAAGCGCTTGGCTACTATTATGAGTAATGACTTTGCTAAAGTACTTTCTATTGTAGCGACTATTTTATCTATCTTTGCGACCTATCTAAGTATCAAATCAAGATATTAGTAGACTAACGTATTTGCAAAAGAGGAGTACACTATAGGTATACTAATAACCATAATAAATTATATGAATAAAGTTATGTCGTTGGTGCGTATTTGTCTCGGTTTTATATTTTTGTGGGCATTTGCTGATAAAACCTTTGGGCTCGGTTTTGCTACACCTATTACTAAGGCGTGGATCAATGGGGGTTCTCCGACTTCAGGGTTTCTGAGTTTTGCCACCAAGGGACCTTTTGCAAGTATGTTTCAGTCTCTATCGGGGAACCATGTTGTAGATGTGTTATTTATGGCAGGGTTACTTTTTGTAGGTGTCACTCTCATGTTTAATTTTTGGATTAAATGGGGAAGTATTGCAGGATTTTTGATGGTTGTACTCATGTACTTGGCGGTGTTACCACCTGAAAATAATCCAGTGATTGATGACCATATTATCTACGCCATTATCTTTGTTTATTTTATTACAGCTAAAAAAATACAGAAAATAAAAGAGGTTAACATTAGCCAATAGGAGACTCTAAAAATAGAGTACCACAAAAAACCATACCTTTGACGGGCATGGTTTTTTGTAGTATAAGAAAGAAAAACAAAAGAATATGGAAAAAAAGAAAGGGAAACGAAACATGGGCGCAAAAGTTTTCTTGCGTCAGATTTTACTAGCATTTCATATGCTCGGCCTATCCAAGATTGTTAACAACAGGGAGAAAGAAATGAAAGCGAGTCCTCCAAAGGTAAAGAAAGCCTATGAGAGGACAAACCAGCTCTCTTTTCAGAAGCAGATAAATTACTACATTATAAGAGTGAGGACTTCTGTTGATGATGAAAGGAAAAGATTTAATGAGACAGGGAAGATTCGTATTCTGATCATTTCTGCTGTGCCAGGAATTGGAGAAAAAATTGTATTTTACCGTTCGTTTCAAAGAAGACCCGGGGTGGCTGCAAGGGTGATTAAATTAGTTACAGCCCTGGAAATGGAACTTTCTAATCGGCCTTCGGATTCAAAAGGCAGATTTATGAATCTGGAGGAGGTCTCTCCTCGTAGGAGAGTTTCGAGGTCCCCACTATTAGAGAGAAAAGGCGGAGATAGAGATGTGGAGGATTTTTGGGGCGCCGATGTGGGTGATTATATCTATAAAGCCCTGTAAATATCGCTAGTAAAC
>CAYHJY010000001.1:0-11020 GCA_964357135.1 uncultured Candidatus Saccharibacteria bacterium | reverse complement strand
TAGGAGCGTTTGGCGTTCACCACAATTCAAGAGAAACAAGGAAGAGAAAGAAATGTTCCTTATGTTGCCGGCGCATCTTGCTGAGTTTATCGCTAAAGAGCAGTATAAATGGAACTACTACCAGGATGTGCTCCGCGAACGGCTTGGTGTGGATCGTTTTGAATCTGAGGTACGTAAAAAGTGGAATATTGAAAATCCTGAAAATGCTATTCCTGTTTAGTGGAATTTTGCAAAACTTGGCCTTATGGGTCGGGTTTTTTTATTTACCAATTCTGAGGTGTATACTGCGGGTATTATGCAAACTATTTATTTAGCAGGAGGATGTTTTTGGTGCACAGAAGCGGTCTTCAAAAGTATCAAAGGTGTTTCTGAGGTTATGCCTGGGTACATTGGTGGCACGGTGGCCAATCCGTCATATGAAGCAGTGTGCGAGGGTACAACAGGGCACGCAGAGGCGGTGCGTGTAGTATATGATCCGAACCTGTTGGATATCGCAGATTTACTTGAGATATTTTTTGCTACACACAACCCGACGACACTCAATAAACAAGGCAATGATGTGGGTACTCAGTATCGCAGTGCTCTATTTTATACAACAGAAGACCAAGCGACGACGGCTCGCAAAGCAATTGAAGAAGCACAAAAAAACTTTTCTGATCCTATTGTTACTACAGTAACAACGGCCACAGAATTTTACCCAGCAGAAGAGTACCATCGAGAGTATTATTTTACGCACAATACTAACCCGTATTGTGCGCTGGTTATTAGTCCGAAGCTTGAGAAGTTACAAAAAGAATTTGCTGATAAAATTGTATAATCAAAATATGAATTATTGGTTAATAAAAAGTGAAGGGGATTGTTATAGTATTTTAGATCTCAAGAAAGATAAGAGGGTACCGTGGAGTGGTATTCGTAATTTCCAGGCTCGCAATTTTATGCGAGATAGTATGAAAGTCGGGGACAAAGCTCTCTTTTATCATTCAAATGGAACCAAAGAACATCCAACTGGTGTCTATGGCACTGCCACGGTTGCATCGAAGCCATATGCTGATGCAACGCAGTTTGATACAAAAGACGATCACTACGACCCAAAATCAAAAAAAGATACCCCTACATGGGTGCTTGTTGATATGGCCTTTGAGTCAGTATTTAATTCTCCGGTGACCTTGGCGCAGATAAAGTTTGAACCAAAACTCAAAGGGATCATGGTTGCACAAACAGGCAGCAGGCTCTCTATTTCTCCGGTATCAAAAGAACATTTTGAGCTAATAGTGAAAATGGGGAGCTAGCATGATACAGTAGTTTCTATGAATCAAGACAAAGAACTCGTTTTATACCAAATATTCTTTATTTTTATTTTACCAATCGCACTGTTGGTCTTTGGTATTGTTCCGATGGAGTGGCGTATGTTGGTACTGTGCGTCGCCATGCTCTTTATGTTTGGTGTTATCAAAAATGAAAAACTCTCTGACGAAGTCATGGGTCTCTCAAGGAAAACATTTCGACGAGCTCTTATTCCGTACCTTATATTTACGCTTGTTGGGGCAGTGGTCTTTGTTAGGCTCTCTGGTGTTTTAGCTATCAACCCAAACATTGTGTGGTGGCAACATATGCACTTTTTGTTTCTATTCTTGCCAGTGTCTCTCCTTCAAGAAATAGCCTACCGCGGGTTTTTATTTCCAAAGCTAAAAGAGTTATCACATAAGTGGTGGGTGATTATCGGCGCGAACACTGTACTCTTTACTTTTTTACATGTGATATATCCTACTCCAGGCATTATGCTTCCGGTGGCGTTTTTCTCAGGACTTGGACTTTATATAATGTATCGGTATTATCCTAACTTATTACTTATATCATTTGCTCATGCCATATTGAACTTCATCGCAGTGCTACACGGATTCTTTTTCTTTCACGAGTAAATCTTACTTGTTAGTAGTGTAAAGGTGTATACTGTTACCTATGGAACAAAAACAGCATCCACTAGTACTTTTAGGACTTATTTTGGGAGGGAGTTTTCTTTTGGCGTCATTTGTCGGGGCAGTGACTGTCTTTCGGATACGAGCGCTTTCTGATGTGGTATCAGTAACTGGTTCAGCAAAAATGCCAGTGACTTCTGATCAGGCAAAATGGACTACACAGATTAGTCGTACCGTCCGTGTTAGTAATTTAAAAAGCGGGTATGCACAGATCGCGGGAGATCTAGAAATGGCAAAAGCGTTTATTCTCGAGCAGGGAATCGCAACTACTGAGCTAACGATTAGTCCCGTTGCTATGAATGAGCAATACCAGCAGGATCAAAGCGCTGAAAAGATTTATATGCTTTCTCAAACACTTGAAGTGCAATCTACCGATGTTCAAAAGGTGACCAAGGCGGCCAATGCTGCTGCTACAGTGATTAACAAAGGTGTTATTTTCTCAACACTATCACTTGAGTACTTCTACTCTAAACTTCCGGAGGCTCGTATCGCACTCCTTTCTCAGGCTATTGAAGATGCAAAAGCTCGCGCTGGAGAGCTCGCTAAAAATTCTGGCAAACGTGTCGGATCTCTAAAGGCTGCAACGAGTGGGGTAGTACAAGTTCAATCATTGAACTCAACAGATGTTTCTGACTATGGTTCGTATGATACTTCAAAAGTCGAAAAGCAGGTTATGGTTACAGTGAAAGCATCGTTTACTCTTAAGTAATATGAAAAGAACAGCAGCAGCATTTTTGCTTATCGCTCTTTGTGGTATACAAACAGCTTTTGCTCTTGGTGAAGTACCAAAAGAGAAAGTTTTCGTAGAACCTGTTGGGGGTGCTGTGGGTAGCACTATCACCGTTTCATCTTTTTTGTATAACGACCAAAAAGAAACTGTTACTTTTACCCTCGAAGTAAAAGCGGGAGATGTCGTACTTGCTAAACCAGTAGTAACACTTGCTTCAGGAAGTGCCAGGACTATCACTACTCCATGGAAAGAGCCCAAGACAGAGACAGTCGTTACGGTGAATATTATTTCGGCGCTTACTACTAAACGAGTTGCTATTCCTGCGCTTCAAGGCACGCTCGGTGTTGTGTTGGTAGGTAGTAAAGAAACACCAACTACTGCACCATCAGTATCGACAGGAGCATTTGGAAAAGTTTTTGATAGCAGCAAAGCAGTAGTAGAAACATTCCGTATAAAACAGGCGACATATTTCGCTGCAGAACGTGATATTGCTAAAGGTAAACTCGGTATAGAGACCACCCCGCCAGCTGGCACCACAAAAAACAGCGCCTCTGGTACTCTTGAAAAAAAACCACAGATAAAGTCTGTCGACAATCCAATGGATTATGGAATGCTCATACTCTCTACCGCACTTGCTTCATTTTTTGCGAGCGCGCTCATGTTTTATGGTGCATTGGTTCTCATTACACTCCTTCTTATTCGAGCGATATTTAAGATGTTTGTATAGCATAGCCGCACCACGATCTATGCTAAAATAGCCTCATGATTCGTACTATTGGGGCAGTTGTTATTTTGTTTTTGGCAACGTTTTTTTTGCCTTTTTGGGTACAGGGTATCTTGTATTTACTAGCAGTATTGACCGTTCGTCACCGTGTACTATTGCTGCTTCCTGCTTTTTTTGCTGATGCCTGGTATGCCCCCGTTAGAACCTTTTCTGTTCATAACAACAAAACAGTGCTGATTGTTATCGGTATGATTCTCATATACGTCGCTATTGTTCGCAATACCCGCGTCACTCAAACATATGGTTTACCGAAGAAATAAAAAGATAATAACCAAAGAGCTCTATCCTGACGAGATACTGCTTGATGTGCACAACCTGCCTTCATTTGATAGGCAGCAATTTGAAGGACAACTTGAAAAGCCTATTGGTAAAGGCTCAATCCGTGTTTTGTTTTTAAGTATCATTATTATCGCTGCAATTTTTAGTATCCGCTTATTCTACGTACAACTGATTCAAGGGAAAGAGTATGCAATCAAAAGTGAGCAAAATAGTCTCGATAGCGTGCCACTGTTTGCTGATCGTGGGGTGATCTATGATCGCAATGGTGTCGAGCTCGTATGGAATGTCGTTGACGAAGCTATAGGTTTAACCAAGCGAGCTTATACACCAGCTCATGGGTTTGCGAGTGTGGTTGGGTATGTATCATATCCCGCTAAAGATTCAAAAGGAAAATTTTGGCAAGAGCGAACTGTCGGGAAAGATGGCATTGAAAAAGAATTTGATACTGCACTTGCCGGAACCAATGGAAAAAAGTTAGTAGAAAGCGACGTCTCGGGAACTATTGTTTCTGAAGGAGCTATCGTCCCTCCGATATCAGGAGAAAATATAACGCTCTCTATCGATAGTCGTATGCAAGAAGCACTTTATGGAGGGATCAAGTCGCTTGCTGAACGTTCGGGGTATGTTGGGGGAACAGGCCTAGTCATGGATATAAAAACGGGAGAGCTCTATGCTATGACGAGTTATCCTGAATACAGCTCACAAATTATTTCAGAAGGAAAAGATAAGGCCACTATCAATGGTTACCTACAGAGTAAATCTCGGCCGCTATTAAACCGTGCTATTGATGGGGTTTATACACCAGGGTCTATCGTCAAACCATTTTTTGCTCTCGGTGCACTACAAGAAGGCGTGATAACTGCAGAAAAAGTTATTTATACTAACGGAAAGCTTGAAATTCCTAATCCCTACAATCCTAAATTAAAAACAGTATTTAATGATAATGCTAACCATGGTCCTGTCGATATGAAAAAGGCGTTGGCTGTTTCTTCAAACGTGTATTTTTATCAGATAGGTGGAGGGTTCGGAAGTCAAAGAGGTCTTGGTATCGCAAACCTAGAAAAGTATGCACGAGCCTTTGGTATTGGAGAGAAAACAGGGATTGATATTGGTGGTGAGCGCGAGGGTAATATTCCAAGTATTGAATGGAAAGCAAAGAAGTTCCCGGGGGATCCTTGGCGAGTTGGTGATACATACAACACTTCTATTGGTCAGTACGGGTTTCAGGTGACACCGCTACAAATGGTCAGAGCAATTGCTGGTGTTGCAGCTCGTGGGACACTCCAGACTCCAACAATTCGAAAAACAACAGTAGCGCCAACAGGGACACAGGTAGGTATTCGAGACGATGCCTACACCACGGTACATGCGGGGATGCGTATGGGCGTACTCGAAGGCACAACAACAGCGCTCAACAATGCGGTCGTGCATGTGGCGGCAAAATCAGGAACAGCACAAATCAAAAACAATACTCGGGTAAACTCATGGGCTGAAGGATTTTTCCCATATGAAAACCCTCGGTTTGCATTTGTAGTCTTGATGGAGGACGGACCAAAGGTTTCCTCTGGTGCAGTTCATGCCTTTCGGCCGGTGTTAGATTTGTTTATTGCCAATCCGGACCTGCTACAATAATATTGCTCGAAATATAAAAAGACGCTATAGTAGGCAGTCTATAAAATACATATATGAAAGAATTACTCACAAAAGAAAATAAAGAAGCCCTTGAAGCAGAGTTATCACTTCTCTCTGGTGAAAAACGTCGTGAAATAATTGCGGCTGTTGAGTACGCTAAGAGCCTTGGAGATCTTTCAGAAAATGCTGAATATCATGCCGCTCGTGAAGCACAAGGAAAGCTCGAAGACAGAATTCAACAAATAGAATACACACTCAAATATGGTGAAGTGGTAGAACAATCAAAAGACGGCTCGATCACTGTCGGCTCGACTGTTATTATCCAAAAAGTAGGAGAGAGCAATACCCGCACATTTCAAATCGTAGGAAGTGAAGAAACAGATATGCTCTCTGGCAAAATCTCATACAAGTCTCCAATTGGCCAAGCGCTTAGTGGTCACAAAAAAGGAGATATTGTTAGTGTTGCAACACCAAAAGGTGATATAGAGTACGAAATCGTTGCTGTTCAATAAGTTTTAACAAAAACCCCTCTCTTGTAAGAGAGGGGTTTTTGTTATCCACACCTACATAATTTGCTAATAGAGAGTGAAGTGGAGTAAAATGGTATCAAGTGGTAAGAAGTGGTAAATAGGAATTACGAGTGAAGAAATGTTAATCGGCGAATATAAACACACAATAGACGAAAAGAACCGAATGTCGTTTCCGATAAAATTTCGGAAAGAAATGGGTAAAACCGTGGTGGTGACACCGGGACTTGATAAGTGTTTGTTTATATTCACCATGAAAGAGTGGGCACGTATCGCAGAAAAGCTTTCTGATAGCTCAATGCTACAAGCTGACAATCGAAGTTTTAATAGATACCTCTTAGGAGGAGCAACAGAAGTGGCTGTAGATCCACAAGGGCGGATCCTTATCCCAGACTTTCTCAAAGACAGGGCAGGGTTAAAAGGTAAGGTCGCCATTGTGGGTGTACATACACGAGTAGAGCTCTGGGATCAAGGTGCCTGGGATGTCTATAAAAAATCGGTCGAAGCACAAGCAGACCAGCTCGCTGAAAAACTTGGCGGTGTGGGTGTACTCTAATGACTTCTTCATCTTCAAACACTCATATACCGGTACTTTTACATGAATCAATAACTGCTCTTGAAATTAAAAAAGGTGACGTCGTCATTGATGGCACCTTTGGAGGAGGCGGGCATAGCGCTGTCATAGATAAAACCTTTGGAAAAGAGATCGCTCTTGTTTGCGTCGATCTTGATGAAGATGCACAAGCGCGATTTGAAGAATCTTTCAAAAAGAGCTCTGCAATCTTTGTCCATGACAATTACAAGAATGCTAAAGCGATACTCAAAAAAGCAAAGCAATCAAAAGTGGACAAGGTGCTTTTGGATATTGGCACTAGTTCATTTCAACTTGATGTTGATACGAGAGGGTTTTCATTTAACAGTGATGCGCCACTGGCGATGACACTTTCAAAAGATGGATCACATACAGGCTTCAACGCTTTTGATATCGTAAACACTTGGGAAGAGGCTTCTATCGCTGACATTATCTTTTACTACGGCGAAGACCCCTTTGCTCGAGTTATTGCGAAGGCTATCGTAAAAGCCCGCGCTCTTGCTCCTATCAAAACAGGAAGAGAGCTCGGAGATTTGATCGCTTTGACTATCAAGCGAAAGGGTCGCCTGCATCCAGCTACTAAAACATTTCAAGCACTACGTATCGCAGTTAATGATGAACTTACCGTACTCAAAGAAGCACTCTCTGCCTGGTGGGATGAACTCCCGGTGGGCGGCAGGATTGCAGTTATATCCTTCCACAGCTTAGAAGATCGAATTGTGAAGCGGTGGATGGTAGCACAAGAAGAAAAACGCGTTATCACAAAAAAACCTATTGTCCCAAGTCTCGAAGAAATACAGCACAATCCTCGAGCACGAAGCGCCAAGTTACGAGTCATAGAAAAAATATAATCATGATCAGACAAATAAAAAACAACATACAACAATTTTCACAGTACGGTATGCTTTTGCGTCGGACTACTACGTACTGCTTTATCGGTGCGGGGGTATTGTTTGGGTGCTATATGTATGTTGTCGGCGCCATCACTTTTTCGGTGGTAGAGCGTAAAGGGCTTGAAGAAACAAACAAAAGTTTGCTCTCTGATATTGGTATGCAAGAGTTACATTACTTGAGCCAGGAAAAACAACTTACAAAAGCTATGGCGTATAGCTCGGGGTTGGTAGACGCTCCGTCACTTGTCTTTACTACAGCCAAACGTGCAGTTGCTTGGAATGCAGGACGCTAAGGTTCACAGAAGAAGAATACGAGTCTTGATCGCAGTGATCATCTTTTTTGGCCTGTGCATTATTGTCAGGCTGTTTTCGTTGCAGATAGTTAACCAAAGTGCTTACAAAGAACGAGCACAAAGACAGTACCTGACATCGACCAACGATAGTTTTGATCGAGGAAGTATTTATTTTACAAAAAAAGACGGTATTACTGTTGCTGCAGCAACAGTGGCAACAGGATTTAAGCTCGCTATTGCCCCAGGCAAGCTTGGTGATGCCGAAAAGGTCTACGAATCGTTGTCGGCTATCGTACCTATCGACAGAGAGCTCTTTTTTCAAAAAGCGAAGAAGAAAGCCGACCCATATGAAGAAGTGGCTTTTCGTATGAATGAGGAACAATCAGAAGCTATTACAAACCTTGGGCTTCCAGGTGTTAGTGTCTATCGTGAAAAATGGCGGTTTTATCCTGGAGCAGAACTTGCTGCCAAGGCAATAGGCTTTGTCTCATATAAAGATGACGTGCGTATCGGCCGCTATGGACTAGAGCGGTATTACAACGATGTGTTGTCTCGTGGAGAAAATAGCTTTTATGTAAACTTTTTTGCCGAGATTTTTGCAAATGTCCAATCAACTATTTTTAAAAACAAGTCAACCACTGGCGACGTGGTTACTACCATTGAGCCGACCGTACAGAGCCAGCTTGAAAGTTTGATTGCTCGTGTTGACCAAAAATGGGGAAGTGATGCAGTAGGAGGACTGATCATGGATCCGAAAACAGGGGAAATCATTGCCATGGCGCATGTACCGACGTTTGATTTGAATGAGTTTGGAAAAGAAAAAGACGTGTCTATTTATGGCAATCCGTTTTCTCAGGATGTTTATGAGATGGGATCAATCGTAAAACCTCTCGTTATGGCTGGAGCACTTGACGCGAATATCGTAACACCTCAAACGACATACACTGACAATAATGGTTTTGTAAAAGTTCAAGATCGAACCTTTTATAACTTTGACAAAAAAGGTCGCGGCACTGTTTCGATGCAAGAAGTACTCAGCCAATCTTTGAACACTGGGATGATTTTTGTACAGCAAAAAATGGGTAAAGAAAAATTTAAAAATTATCTACTCGATAGATATAAACTCGGAGAGAAGACAGGGGTAGATCTGCCAAGTGAAGCGAGTGGACTTGTTAGTGGGCTCAAAGCATCAAACGATGTGAACTATGCCGCTGCGTCATTCGGTCAAGGTATTGCTACATCTCCACTGGCTATCGTCCGTGCATATGCGGCACTTGCAAATGGGGGACACTTGGTTACGCCGCACTTAGCAAAAGAAATACAACAAGAAAGTGGTGGAACAAAAGTATTGAGCTACCCTGTTGGTAGTCCGATCATTTCTCCAGAGACTTCAGCGAGTATTACTACCATGCTTGTACAGGTCGTCGACAAAGGCTATGGCCGAGGATTGCCGCATTATAGTGTTGCAGCTAAAACAGGGACCGCTCAGATGGCTAAGCCTGATGGATCAGGGTATTACGACGACCGAAACTTCCACTCACTCATCGGGTATTTCCCGGCATATCAGCCTCGATTTGTGTTGTATCTTTTTAACAACTTTCCAAAAGGGGCATCGTTCTCTTCTCAGACGCTTGCTGATCCCTTTTTCGAAATGGTACAATTCATGACAAGTTATTACGAATTAACGCCAGATCGATAGACTGGACAAAAGAAGAGGATTATTATGGAATTTACATTTTCAATACGTGGTGCACTTAAGGAAGCCTGGGCACTCTTTAAAAAGCATGTGTGGTTTTTTGTTGGTATAGCTGCGGTGACAGTGGTATTAAACTTTATTGGTAATGGCGAACACGTACCGTTTATTATTGATATTATTTTATTTGTAGCGACGTTTGTCTGGTCTATTATTATTCTAAAGTTTTCTTTAGCAGCAGCTGATAATAAAGAAGAACTTCTTTCTTTTAAGCATATTCAGGCAATGCTTCCGTCATGGCAACAAGCTCTTGGTATGCTGGGCCTAACAATCCTCACTGTACTTATGGTGCTTGGTGGATTTATTCTCCTTATTATTCCTGGTATTTGGATCGCCTTTCGATTGAGTGTGGCAAACTTTGCCTTTCTTGATAAGGGACAAGGAGTACGAAAATCACTCCGATCTTCATGGGATATGACAAAGGGTGGAGCATTTTGGACTGCGGTACTCGTAGCTATCGTATCAGGAGCACTGTATCTCGTTGGTATCATTCTCTTTGGTGTTGGTATCTTGGTCACGTATCCACTTGCGATGATCTTGATGGCAAAGTTTTATCGTGCACTTAGTCTTCACCACGCAGGGCTTGCTCCAGCGGCAGTAGTAGTACAACCAGCTGAGATAGTTGCTCCTACTCCAGAAGTGCACGCAGAGTCTCATCACGAAAGCGAAACTCCGAATCAGTAGTTTATAGTTATTTCTTAATCAAAAAGCCCTTCAAAGGGCTTTTTGACATTTTGGTATTATCGTGTAGATTTAAGAAAATCTTTAACACATGGTACTCAAAAACAGTTTACTTAACAGCGTCTTTGACAAAGGGCCAGTTATTATACTCATTGGTCAGTCTGGTAGTGGAAAACAAACTCAATCAAAAGCACTGATTGAGGCTTCTAAAGAATTAAACCCTGAAAGAGGGGTGTATATTGCTGAAACAGGGCAGATATGGAGAGATAGTATCCCTCAGATGACACCGTTTTGTAAAAACCTGTTAGACCAAATCCAGTCTGCGGGCCAGTTACAAAGTTGGGTGACAACAACCTCTTTGTGGGGTTCAAAATTTTTTCACGAATACAATGGAGGGCTTATTATTGTTGACGGCTCTCCTCGTAGTCTGGGTGAGGCACAAGCACTATTTGATTTTTACTACGGTTTTGCAAGAAAAGAAATTATTATTTTTAGTTTAGACATCAGCGATGAAGAGTCTGAAAAAAGAATGGTTTCTAGAAACGACGCATTGGTAAAAGCCGGTGGGATAGCTCGCTCTGACACTGATACTCCGGAAAAAAGAAAAACAAAAATTGCCTATTTCCACACAGATGTTAAGCCTGCAATTCAGTCTCTTGTAGACAAAGATGGTGTCACTATCCATAAAATTAATGGTATGCAGCTTCCTGTAGCTGTTACTCATGACATCCTTTCGTCATTAAGTAATTTTCATTCGTAACTCATGCAGATCTGCCGCAGTAATATGTGGCAGTTTTTTATTCTTGAATTAAAACAATTTTCTCGGTATAGTAAGCAAGCTTGGCCCTATCGTCTATCGGTTAGGACACATCCTTCTCAA